>NZ_JAIGQA010000002.1:0-170448 GCF_019733245.1 Streptomyces sp. WAC04114 | reverse complement strand
CCCACGCCCCCCTTCCCACCCGCCGCGAGTATCAGGTGCTGCGCACCCGGCACCAGGAGGCCCGCACTCAGAGCCGCTGCTGCTGAGCGGCTCCGGCCGAGGGCACGCGGCGGCGGAACGCCCTCGCGCCCCTCCGGCACGGCCGGAGGGGCGCCGCATTCAAGCCCCTGCCGTGCCGGGTCCGTTCATGCATGATGACGGGATGAATCAGAGCGGCCGGCGCTTCCACGTCATCGTGCTGTCGAACTTCGCCAAGGGCTTCGACAAGTACGCGTTCGCCTACGGCAAGGCGGGGATTCCGGAGAGCACCTTTCCCGACCGGTTCCACCTGCTGACGCGTGCGGAGCTGGGCATCGGCATCGGCAAAGCACGACGCCTGCTGGACCGGCTGGCCATCCCGGGCGACCGGCTGCTGGTGCTGGAAACCACGGTTGACCCCGACAAGCTGGTGCCCAACGTGTCGACCGGCCTCGGCATGGAACTCCACGAGGCCCGCATCCGGTTGTCGGCGGTCCACGAACTCGACCAGGAGGGCCACGAGTTCACTCTGCGCCCGACGACCGTCGAGGATGCGATGGCCGCCTCCCTGCACCTGCACGGATCGGCACTGCGTCGCTACGCCGACAGCCGACCGCGCTCGGTCTCGCTTCTGCCGGTCGCCTCCGCCTGCCAGGCCCGGTGTTCGTTCTGCTTCTCCTCGGCCTCCATCTCCAGCGACCAGGCGCCGGCACGGGTCCCGTGGGACGCGGTGAATCACTGGCTGGAGCGCGCCCGTGCTGCGGGCGCCGAGCGTGCGGTGATCACCGGCGGCGGGGAACCCACGCTCATACCGTTCGAACAACAGCTGCGCCTGGTGTCCGCGTGCTCGGCGGCCTTCCCGAAGATCGTCCTGATCACCAACGCGCACACCCTGGCGAAGGGCCCGCACGCCGACCGGGCCGACCGCCTCGCGGCCCTGAGCGGCGCGGGCCTGAACGTGCTCGCGGTCTCCCGGCACCACCACGACGACACCGTCAACGAGCGGCTGATGATGCTGCGCACGCCGGTCGGCTCCGTGATCGGCACCTGGCGCGAGGCACGTGACCGTCTGCCGGGGCTGCGGATGAGGCTGATCTGCGTGCTCCAGCACGGCGGCGTCGCCGACGCTGCCGAGGTCGCCGACTACCTTTCGTGGGCCGCGGCTCAAGGCGTCGAGGAAGTCTGCTTCAAGGAGCTCTACGTATCCACGAGCACCGAGTCGCTCTACTACGACCGCGCCGCCAACGTCTGGAGCCGAGAGCACCAGGTTTCGCTGTCCCTCGTCACCGGGTTCGCCGAGCAGCACGGCTTCGAACTCGCGAGCCGCCTGCCCTGGGGCGCGCCGGTCTACCAGGGCAGCTGGGACGGACAGCCCATGCGGATCGCCGCTTACACCGAACCCAGCTTGCTCTGGGAACGCACCCACGGGATCGCACGCAGCTGGAACGTCGTGGCCGACGGACGCTGCTACGCCTCCCTGGAAGACCGCGCCAGCGAGATCGTGCCGGAAGGCGCGACGGCATGAGGTTCGGCGAGTTCCAGCAACTCCGGCAGCGCCGACTCATCGCTTCCCCGTCGCTCCTGGACGCCGCCGAGACCAACGTCTACCGGGCGCTCGCTCCGCTGCGACCGGAACCGCCGACCGACCTGACCACGGTGCACCGGTGCGATCTCGCCCGCGCCTGGCTTCGGCGCTACCAGCTGCCGGAGGAGTGGTCCGGCCACGCCATGGTCGGTCGAGGGGTCCGGCACGGGCTCGGCGTGGTGTTCCACTGGCTGCGCTCCGTGCGGGCGCGGTTGTGGCTGCCCGGCGACGTGTACCCGGTCTACTTCGAGCTGGCCCGCGCCGCCGGCCTGGCGCCCGCGTCCTACCCGACGCTGCCGGCGCCTGCCCTGCCGAGGTCGCCGGCGGACCACCGGCCCGAATACCTGCTGCTCGCCAACCCCAGCAAGCCGCTCGGCCGATACCTGTCCGACGCCGAGTGCGCGGCGATGATCTCGTGGTTGCGGGAATCACCACATCGCCGCCTGCTGATCGACAGCGTCTACGACCTGGGTGCCCCCTTCGCCGCCGGTACACGGCGCATGCTGGACACCGGCAGTGCCGTCCTGCTGCATTCGGTCACCAAGGGATGGCTGTGGCCCCGCACGTTCGGCGTCGTCCTGCTGGGCCCGGCGCAAGCCGGCTTGGCCGAGGCGCTCCGGGCGGAACCGCCGACCGCGGCACAGTTGAGACTCGCCGACCGTCTGCTGACCGAGCACGGCGACGTGCCCCGGCAGGTCGCCGACGAACTGGCCGCACGGGCCGAGCGGCTCTTCGAACGGTTGCCGGACGAAGTCCTCGCAGCGATTCCCGCGGCGAGCCGGACTTGTCCCGGCAACTACTTCTTCCCCGTCGAGATCCCGGCGCAGATGCTCCGGCGCGAGTACGGCGTGCTCGCCATGCCCGTCGGCGTGTTCGGAGAGAGCAGATGGTCCGGCTCCATCCTGACCAGCCTCGCCGACGCATTCGGCCCGCACCGGCGGTGACATGCTGAAACCACCGGGCGCCGCCGACAGCCCCCACGGGGTCGCTGCTCAGCCGCCCACGGTGCTGCGGAAGTCGCGGACGGCGAAGGACAGCACCGGCTGACGCCGGGCGAGCACGGACAACGGCGCTTCCGGCGCGGTCGAGACGCGACCGCGGCCGAGCGACGGCCGTCCGCTGATCCGCATGGGCACGCGGCACTCCGTACCGTCGGGCAGCCGCTGGATCAGATGGGCGCGCGCGGGCAGCCGGAAGGGCAGCCGCAGCACGTCCTGGTACGTGAAGCGGACGGGCGGAGTGCCGTCGGCGGTCAGTTCAGCCCGGGTGCTCCGGCTGTCCGCGCGGAGCGTGAACACACCCTGCTCCTTCGGGATGCCCCACAGGGCGCGTCCCCCGGCCAGGGCCCGGTCGTCGTCGACCCAGGCGACGACGGTGCTGCCCGCGAGACGGTGCCCGTGCCGCACGGCCAGGGCGACGAGGAACTCGCGGTAGGCGAGGACGCCGCCGGGCCGGTAGTCGACCCAGAAGGTGACCAGGGTGGCGCGGCGCCGCACGACCCAGGGGCGGACACCGGTGGGCAGGGGCCAGGACGGCAGGTCGTCCGCCGGGACGCGCCACAGCGAGACGACCATGTCGCCGGTGAGGCGCCACGGAGAGGGAGGAAAGGGGACGGCTGGTCGTTCCACGGCGTGATGACCGACTTCCTCGGCTCGGACTCGTACGACCGATTGTTCCACCCGGGACGGCCGGGGCGGGCCTGCGGGGCGGCGCCACGGGCGCGTCCCGGTCGGCTCGACGAGACCGGGGCGTGTCCCTCAGCCGTTGTCTACCTGCTCTCCGGACCTTCCTCCGGCGCCGGTTCGCCGCCCGTCGGCATCGGGGCCGTGTCGTGGAAGCTGATCACCATGTATCCCTCCCCGTCCCCGGGCGGCCGGGTCCAGGAGCGGGTCACGAACGTGTGCAGCCGCCCGTTCACGATCGCATGACGCGGCAGACGGACACCGAACTCGCCCTCCACCGCTTCCAGCAGTGGCCGCTCCGCCTCGGAACCGTCCGCCCGCTCACCGAAGAACAGGCTCGGGTGCAGCGTCCGCGGTATCTCCCCGCTCTGCTCGATCTCCCCGTCCGCGTAGGTGAACGCGTACTGCTCGACACCGTCGCGCGCCACCGAAAGATGGAAGCACCGTTCCCGGTGCCCTGCTCTCAGGTCGCTCCACACCACCACCGCGCGGGTGCCCGCGCTCGCGCCCGCGGCGGGGGAGACGAGCCGCCGCCGGGCGAACGGCGCCGGACGGCCGTCGAACGCGAAGCTCCAGCCGGTGCCCGCCCGGCCGACCGCCATGAGAGCCCTGTCGTCGTAGGACGAGAATTCCCTCTTGCCGCGCAGCGAGCTGTGGTGCGCGTCCCAGGAGGTCATCGGGTGGTTCAGCACGGTGGCGTCCCCGTCCGTGAGACGCCCCGGCAGCTCTTCCGGCCCGACTCCCTCCACCAGGACGAACCGGTAGGACGTGCGGTTGTTGCCCGGGTCGGGTTCGGCGAGCCACGAAAGGCCGCCCGGATCGAGCCCCGCCGTCGGAACCGGTGCCTCGCCGGTCTGCCCGCCCCTGGGCGTGGACAGCAGCTCGCGGCCCCGCTCCGGGGTCAGCAGCGGCCCGAGCACGGGATCGGCCACCCACCCCAGCGGTGCCAGGTGGTCCGGCCCCAGTGGCTCCCAGAGAGGCACGGCATCGATCAGTGTCCGCCAAGCCGCGTCGGTGTCGCCCCACCGCGCCAGTTCCCGGGCCCTGTCGACCGCCTCCCCGAAGGGTCCGGCCGCCGTGTACCGGTACGTGCCGTTCCTCATCCGATCCAGCAGCGCGGAGGCCACGGACACCAGCTCGTCGTCAGCGCCGCGCAGATCGAACGTCAGGGTGGAGTCGTCCCGGTACGAGTGCGCCGCGTGCTCGGCGACCAGGAGAGGCAGCAGCTCGCCCGCGTACCGCGGATCCGCCGCCACACCCTCGAAGGACACCAGGTAGGTCTCTCCGAGCAGGCGCCGTATCTGGTCACCCAGCCCGGCCGCCCGCGGCCTGCCGTATTCCTTGGCCTCGTCCAACGCCTTCCCGGCCTGCTCCCAGCCGCCGCGCAGCGCCTCCAGCCGGGCCTCCTCCACCTGGGCGTCCAGCCGGCGCGTCGTGTCGTTGACGAACTCCGGTTCCCCGTCGCCCGGGTTCGCCCGCAGGCAGTGGAACTCCCGGTACATGTCCCTCATGAACGTACGGAAGTTCGCGTGCCGTTCGGGCGGCGCGGCGCGCCAGCTCGCCCATGTGTAGACGGCCCATTCACCGTTCTCGTCCATGTCGTCGGGATCCATGAGGACGTAGGTGGCGTCGGATTCGACGTCGAGCTGCAGCCCGCGCCGCCAGACGTCCGCCTCCCGCCGCTCCTCGGGCCCGGCGTCCTCGTCCAGGTACTCCTCGTACATGGCGCCGAGCCCCGACTCGTCGTTGTGCCAGCGCGCGTCCTCGGTCCCCGCCAGCAGCCACACGAAGCCGCCCGCGTGCCGCCATCCGTCACTGACCTCGAGGAACTCCCGGTACGACGGGGGCATCCGCCGGCCGAGGCGCGCCTCCATGGCAGCGATCCGCCCCTGCGAGGCGGGTGGGAAACCCAGCCACCGTGCCCGCCGCGCGGCCTCGTCGTCCTCGCTCCGCGTCTCATCGTCGGCCGCTAAGGAATCCGCCCACTCCTCGCTCCATCTGAGCAGGAACGACCGCCAGTCGAATGCCGTGGTGTCCGTCATGGGTCCGATGCTGCCACCCACCACTGACAACGCGTCACTGCTCGGCGGAGCCACCGGACTCAGCCTGAGGCGGTGCCCGGGGACCACACGCCGAACCACTGCTCGGCGCCGTACTCCTCGAACCGCTCCACCTCGGCGAACCCCAACGTCACCGCGAGGCGCATCCCACGGACGTTGGCGCTCCGCGTGCACAGCACCACCGGCTCGCCGGGGGACGTGTCGGCGAACCAGTCGAGCACGGCGGCACACGCCTCGGCGGCATAGCCGCGCCCCCACGCCTCCGGCAGGAACATGTAGCCCAGCTCGGCCTCCCCGCCACCCGGCCGGACGTGACCCGGGCGCTCGGCGTCACGCCGATCAAGCGTGACCATTCCGATCATGGTTCCGTCGCGTTCGACCACGAAGAGGCCGGGGCGCCTCCCGGGCACCTCGGGCACCGCGCGCTCGAGCTCCGCACGCGGCCGGGAGCCGCCGACGTAGGTGCCCACCTCCGGTGATGCGAACAGCTCGATGAACGCGGCACGGTCCCGGGCCTCGGACGCGCGAAGCACGAGCCGTTCGGTCCTCGACGGGGCAGGTGGCCAGGTGCCGCTTCCGAGATCAGCCATGGCGGGCAACTTATCGCGACGCCCGAGTCCCGACGGCAGGCGTGCCGGACCTCAACGCCGCGCCAACGCCAGCACGCTCAGGCCGAACATCAGGACGCCCAGGGGGAGATGGAGCGACGGGACGTGTGCGATGCCCAGGATCACCTGGACCGAGGCGAGTACGAGGAAACCCGACGCGTGCCGGACAGGCCGGGGAGAGCCGCCGCCCGGCTTCCACGCCAGCACCGCGGCGAGCAGGTACAGCATCGACGCCCCGTACATCACCCGGGCTCCGACACTGTGCAGCACCTCTCCGTAGGACGAGGTCAGCAGCAGGCCGGCGGAGACAGCCTGGAGGAAGATGGTCAACGTCTGCAGAACGATCGCGACATGAAGGAACGTGGAGCCGCGCTGCGCCGTCGCCGTCACCTGAGTGGCCATGTCCAGTCCTCTCTTCCGCCGTCGGGCGGTAGATCGATAAGGTCTCACCAGCCCGACGACGCGAGGCAGCAACAGGTAAGGCGAGGGGGTCGCCGCGAGCATGGGGGCAGCCGGGGCCGGCGCGGACGACATAGCGGGCGAGCATCGCCAACTGGTCAACGTCCTGGAGTCGATGACGCCCGCCGAGCGGGTGGCGTTCGTCCTGCACGACGTCTTCCGTTACCCGTTCGCCGAGATCGCGGACATCCTCGGCCGAACTCCCGCCGCCTGCAAGCAACTCGCTGCCTCCGCCCGGCGGCGGGTGGGCGGCGCGCACCCCCGGGCTGCGGCGACCGGCCAGGCCGACGTGGTGCGGCACGTGAAGGAGGCGTGGGAGAGCAAGGACATCGCGGCCCTCGTCCGCGTCCTCAACCCGGCCGCCGTGATGACCGCCGACGGCGGCGGCAACGTCGGTACCGTCCTGCGCCCGGTCGAGGGCGGCGCGCGCATCGCCCAGTACATGGTCGCCATGGCCGACAAGGCCCCGGGGCTCGAACTCCTGGAACGGTCCGTCAACGGTATGCCGGGCCTGGTGGCCCAGCGTGCCGGCGTCGTCATGACCGTGGCCGCGTTCGAGGTCGACGACGGTCGCGTCACCCGCATCTGGGCGGTCCGCAACCCGGAGAAACTCCGGCCGTGGGCCCGGGAGTCGGGAAAGCCCGTGACAGACCCGCACACGGAAGCGGCGCGATAGGGTCATGCGCATGCAAAACACACGCTCCACTGCGCCGACGGGCTTCAGGTAGCCCGCCAGGAGATCCCTGGCGGTGGCTGCGAACGGAGCCCCGTGACCCGCACCGCCCACCACATCCGCCCTCCGCACAGCCGGCGTGCCTACGACAACTCCTCGGGCAAGCCCTGGCGTTCCGTCGTCCTCCACGACCTCAGGTACAGCGCACACAGCATCGCCCAAGCCGCACGGGAGTCCAGAAGGCCACGGCCCGACAAGGTCCGCCGCGCCGTGGACGTCTACTCCTTCGCCCGATACCGGCGGGACGCGTCCGTGGCCCAGTGGTCCGCAGTCGAGGAACGCCGCGCACGGCAGCGGCTGCGAACCCAAGTGGGGACGCTTCTCGCACTGGTGAACACCGCCGCCGGTGAACTCGCCCTCGACGCCGCGGAGATGGTGGACATACCGCCGACCCGCCATCGGCGCGGCGCGCTCTGGCTCGCGTAGCGACCGCCTGGAGAGCGACGAGGTCCTGCCTCACGCCGGCGGATGACCGAGCCGCTCACAACGACCCGGGCGCCGTCATCCAGCGCCACTGGGTGAACTGCTCCAGGCTGGCGGTGCCGCCGATGCGGGAGGCGTTGCCCGAGAGGCCCATGCCGCCGAAGGGCGCGTTCGCGGCGTCCTTCGCGGAGACGTCGTTGATGTGCACCATGCCCGTGCGCAACCGCTGCGCGAGGGCGGTCGCCCGGGGTGCGGACCGGGAGTGAACGGCGGCGGTCAAGCCGTACTCCGTGTCATTGGCGATCTCCACGGCCTCGTCCTCGCCGCGGAACGGGATGACGGGAGCGACAGGTCCGAAAACCTCCTCGTGGAAGACCGGCATGGACCGGTCGACGCGGTCCAGCACGGTGGGCGGGTAGAAGAGCCCCTCGCGGCTGCCGCCGGTCAGCGCGCGTGCTCCGGCGGCCACGCTCTCGTCCACGATCCGTTCGATCCGAGCCACCTGCCGCTCGCTGATCACCGGACCGAGCGCGATCCCCTCGACGCGGGGGTCGCCGACCGGCAGCGCCTGCGCCCGCCGGACGAGCGCCTCGGTGTACGCCTCGACGACATCCGCATGGACCACATGGCGTCCCGCGGCGACGCAGGCCTGGCCCTGGTAGCCGAACGAACTCATGGCACCCGCCGCGGCGGCCGCCTCCACGTCCGCGTCTTCCAGCACGACGATCGAGTTCTTGCCGCCGAGCTCCAGTGCCACGCGCTTGAGCCCTTCGCCGGCGATCCGGGCCACCTCACGCCCCACCGCCGTGGAGCCGGTGAACGACACCATCGCGACATGCCGGTCGGCGGCGACCGCACGCCCGGTCGCCGCGCCACCGGGAAGGACGTGCAGCACGCCCTCGGGCAGCCCGGCCTCCCGGAACAGCTCCGCGACCAGCACACCGCCGGACACCGGAGTCAGGGGGTCGGGCTTGAGCAGCACCGCGTTGCCGAGGGCCAGAGCCGGCGCCAGCGCCCGCATCGCGAACAGCAGCGGCGCGTTCCACGGGGTGATCACCCCGACGACTCCCAGCGGTACCCGCCACGCCAGACTCGTCCCACCGGGCGCCCGCGCTGCGAGGACCTCGCCCAGGGGCTGCGACGCGAGCCCGATCGCGTGCTGGAGCTGGTCGAGGCCGGCCGTGATCTCGTAGTCGGCCTTGGCGGGGACGCCCCCCGACTCCCGGACGATCCATTCGCGGACGACCCCGCTGTGCTCCCGCAGGGCGAGACCGGCTCGCATCAGCACGTCGGCCCGTCCGGACGCCCCGGCAGCCGCCCATGGGGGCGCGGCCCGGGCCGCGCGGGCACCGGCCCGCTCGACATCGGCGGGAGAGGCCACGCCCACCTGCGCCAGTGGCTCGCCGGTGGCCGGTTCGATCACCGGGCTGGTGCCGCCCTCGGCGGACCGCCAGCCCTCGCTGTAGATCTTCCCGGTCCACTCGGTCGCGTCCGGCCAGGTCCGTTCGCCGTCGACTGGCATGGTCACGACCTCCGCCCCGGCCGTCGGATGCTCCCACGCGGCCCCTCAGCGTTCCTGGCCATTCAACCCGGGACGGAGCTATCTGTCATTCTTGGGACATATCTGATTGAAGCAGTAAGAATGTCGAGCGGGTGAGGCGGGTTGAGGCTCCATGGCGAGATCTGCGTCCGTCCCGGGCGAAGGCAGCGGGGCACCGCCCAAGGCCCTCGTCGACGAGGCCGCCACCGCGAAGGCCCTGGTGGACGGGCACGGCATCGTCACCGGATGGAGCGAGGGAGCACGCCGGCTGCTCGGCTACCGGGCAGCGGAGGTGATCGGCCGGCCCGGTTCGGCACTGCTCGCCGACGGACCCCCGCCGGAAACCCTGAGCTCCCTGCTCACGCTCCCCAGGTGGAGTGGACGGGCGACGCTGCTGCACCGCGAGGGACACGTCCTCACCGTGAACCTCCTGGCTCACCTCCGGCAGGACGGGGACGGCCACGGAGAGTGGCTGCTGCTCACAGCGGTCGGCCACTCCGGGGTGAGCCCCGAGGACGACGCGTTCCTCAGGCGGAGCTTCACCCAGTCCACCTGCACGACGGCGCTGTACGACACCGGTTTGCGGCTGGTCAGGGCCAACGCGGACATGGAACGGGTGATCGGCCTGCCCGAGGAGGCGATGCGCGGACTACGGGTCTCGGAGATCGTGCACCACCCGCAGGCCGACCACACCGAAGCGGCCATGCGACGCGCCCTGGACACCGGTGAGCGGCAGGACCTCCAGGTCTCGCTGCAGCTCGCGGGCCATGAACGCCCCAGCGTGTGGACCGTGTCCCTCGCCCCGGTACGGGCCGGCGACGGCCATACCCAGGGGGTGCTGCTCTCGGCGCACGACATGACCGAGCAGCACGTGGCCCGGCAGCGGCTGGTCCTGCTGAACGAGGCCAGCCTGCGCATCGGCAGCACACTCGATCTCGTCCGCACCGCGCAGGAACTCGCCGACGTGGCCGTACCCCGCCTCGCCGACTTCGTCACCGTTGACCTGCTGCCGTCCATCGACGACGGCGACGACCCGCCCGCCGGCTCCCCGCACGGTCCCGTGCGGCTGCGCCGCGTCGCCCACCAGTCGGTTCTCGAAGGCTGTCCCGAGGCCGTCGTCCCGAACGGCACCGTGGCCGTCTACCCGGACAAGTCGGCGGCGGCCGAGTGCCTGGCCGCCGGCCGGCCGCTGATCCAGCGGATCACCGGCGAGGCCATGGCGGATGTGCTCCGCCAGACCCCTGAGCGGGGGGAGCGGATGCGGCGGTTCGGGTTCCACTCGGTCCTGGCCGTGCCGATGCGAGCGCGCGGCCTCACCCTCGGAGTGGCCACCTTCTCCCGGCACCGCAACCCGGAACCCTTCGATCAGGACGACCTGCTGCTCGGCCAGGAGATCACCGACAGAGCCGGCCTCTGCATCGACAACGCCCGCCGGTACAGCCGGGAGCGCGCCACCTCGCTCACCCTGCAGAGCAGCCTCCTGCCGCAACGCCTGCCCGAACAGTCGGCCCTCGACGTCGCCTCCCGCTACCTGCCCGCCACCACGCGAGCCGGAGTGGGCGGGGACTGGTTCGACGTCATCCCGCTGTCCGGGGCCCGTGTCGCGCTGGTCGTCGGCGATGTCGTCGGGCACGGCATCCAGGCCTCGGCGACCATGGGACGGCTGCGGACCGCCGTGCGGACCCTCGCCGACGTCGACCTCCCTCCCGACGAGCTGCTCACCCACCTGGACGATCTCGTCAGCCACCTGGCCGCGGGCGCCGACAGCACCGGCGACATCGGCGCCACCTGCCTGTACGCCGTCTACGACCCGGTCTCCCGACACTGCTCCCTGGCACGGGCCGGGCATCCCGTCCCGGCGCTGCTGACCCCGGACGGCCAGGCGGAGTTCCTCGACGTCCCCTCGGGGCTCCCCCTCGGGCTCGGCGGTCTGCCCTTCGAGGTCCTCGAACGGGAGCTGCCCGTGGGCAGCGTGCTCGCGCTCTACACCGACGGTCTCCTCGAGGCCGGGTCCCGTGACGTCGACGACGGCATGGACGCGTTCCTCGGGATCCTGCGGACCTCCGACGCCTCACTCGAGGGCACGTGCGAAGCGGTCCTGCGGGCCATGCTTCCGGAACGGCCGGCCGACGACGTGGCCCTGCTCGTGGCCCGCACCCGCGCCCTCGACACCTCCCACGTGGCGTCCTGGGACGTACCGGCCGACACCGCCGCCGTCGCCGTGGCCCGCAAGAACGCGTGCCGGCAACTGGTCGAATGGGGCCTCGACGCGTGCGTGTTCGTCACCGAACTGGTGGTCAGCGAGCTGGTCACCAACGCCATCCGGCACGCCGAGCCCCCCATCGAGCTGCGGCTGATCTACGACCGGACCCTCATCTGCGAGGTCTCGGACGGCAGCACCACCGCCCCGCACATGCGACGGGCCCGCACCTACGACGAGGGCGGCCGGGGGCTGCTCCTGGTGGCCCAGACCTGCCAGGGCTGGGGCGCCCGGCACACCACGAACGGCAAGGTCATCTGGGCGGAGCAGACACTCCCCGATGTCTGAGGAAACCCCGAGTCAGCCGAGCTGCTCGGCGAGTCCCACGACGATCCCCTCGGGCCCGCGGACGTAGCAGAGCCGATAGATGTTCTCGAACTGCACGATCTCGCCGACCACTTCGGCACCATGGGCTCGCAGGCGGGCGACGATGTCCTCGATGTCGTCGACGGCGAACATGACGCGACGCAGACCGAGCGTGTTCGCCGGAGCGTCCTTCGGCTCGGGGGCGATGGCCGCCGGCCGGTGGAACTTCGCCGGCTCCACCCGCCCGGGGCCGTCCGGGACCCGCAGCATGGCGATGTCCTGCCCGACGCCCTCGAGCCCGATGACACGCTCCGCGCCGCGCCATTCGAGTGACGGGGCTGACGACTCAGTGGGTGTCGAGGGCGGTGGCAGGAGCCGATTCGTCGCCGGGAATGCCGGCGATGTCCTCGACCTTGAAGAGACGGGCGATCGGCACATCGGTGGAGCTGTGGGCGATGATCGAGAAGGCGATGCACACGGCGATGAGGGTGAACGCCTCCTGGCCCTGCGGGATCCCGGCCTGGAGCACCAGCAGCCCGTACACCACGGAGGCGAAGCCCTTCGGCCCGAACCAGGCGGCGACCAGCTTCTCCTGCCGGGTGAAGCGGGTGCCGACCAGGGACAGCAGCAGCGAGGCCGGCCTGATGAGCACGATCGCGAGCACGACGGTGACGTAGCCGCCGAAGGACAGGTCGCCGAACAACTGCGGCGTCAGGAGCGCCCCGAACACCAGCAGCGCGGCGAACTTGGCCAGCTCGGCCAGCATCTCGCCGAGCGGTTCGAACGCCTCCTTCGCCTCCAGCGACCGCGCGGTGAGCACCGCGCCCGCGGAGAACGCGGCGAGGTAGGGGTTGGCATGCGTGAGGTGGCACAGGGCGTACAGGATCACGCCGATGGCCAGGGGCAGCAGCGGCTGCAGCTTGGGCTCGGCGCCCAGCAGCCTGAACCGTACGAGCTCGATCACCACGAAGGGCAGGACCACGCCGAAGACGAGGCCGAGCACCAGCTCCAGCGCGATCTTCCCGAGCGACGCCTCCGCGTGCCCGGAGGTCGGCCCGGCCGCGGCGATGAGGATGAGGACCACAGGCAGGGCCAGCCCGTCGTTGATGCCGCTCTCCACATTGAGCAACTGCCGCAGCTTCGAGGGAACTTCCTTACGGCCGACGATGGCGGAGGCGAACACGGGGTCGGTGGGCGCGAGCACGGCACCGACCAGGAAGGACGTCGTCCAGTCCAGCCCCACCAGGAAGTGGGTGATCAGTGCCATGCCGACGAACGCCAGCGGCATGCCGAGCCCGAGCGCACGGGCCGGATTGCGCCAGTTCTCCCGCAGCTTGGGGAAGGAGACGTGCATGCCGTCGGTGAGCAACACCGCGAACAGTGCCAGGTCGGCCGTGACGGACACGATCCCGCTGTCCGGTGTGATGTGGATCAGTCCAAGGAACCCGTCACTGACGAGGGCCCCGCCGACGAGGAAGAGGAAAGACGTGGACAGCACGGTCCGGGCGGCGAGCCCCGACAACAGCACCGCTATGAGCAGCGCCACCCCGAAGACCACGATGAGCACCATGAGCAGAACCCCGATCGGCGAAGAGAGTTGTCCTCCAACCGCCGACCAGACTTCCCGGCACACCGCTGGGAACCTTACACGTCCTTGACGCGGCATTGACATGCTCTTGGCGGGCACTCTGACGCGCCGTTGGTTGCCGGGTTCCGGAAGGACGAGGCTCCTTCACCCGATGGGCGCGGTCGGTGCCGGCTCGACGGCGGTGGACCCGGGGCTGGTCGTGGGGACGGCCTCCGGCGCCTCCTCCACTTCTTGGACCGTTCCGCCACCCGGCTCGTCGTTCGGTGTGCCCGCCACGGTGGACAGCAGTGACCAAGCCCCGAGGGCCAGACCGATGGCCGCGACCGTCGCGGTCACGCGGCCCGCACGGCGGAGTCTGGCGGGGCCGTCGAGCTCTCGCCAAGTCGGCCCGGGGCCTTCGGGCTGCCACAGGTCACCCACGGCATCTGCCCTGTGCCCCGACGGTGCGTGATCCGGATGCCGGCCAGGCGAGTTCTGTCGGCCGACGGCGAATCGGCCAGATGGACAGGCCGGTGCCCGTTCCTGTGCGGAGGGCTCCTTGGGGGCGGACGCGCGGATGGCGCGCTCGTTGTCCGCCAGGAACTTCAGCCAGACATCGCCGGCGCGGGACGGAGTGGCATCCGGGTCTTCCGGTGTCCCTTGTCTGTCCGGTTCTGGGGTGGTCACGTCCCCTTTTCCTCCTCGGAAGGGCAGCATGGACGGCGACCGCCGCGTCCTGCAGGGGGCCGGCCGACGGCCGGAAGGTTGTCCTGTGCCGATCGGCCGTCGACCGTCCCTTGATACCCGATATTTGCACAGAGCAAAATATGATCGCCAGTGCTCTTGGGTGACGTTTCGGTATCACGAGCGGCTGTGCGTGTCCCGGCCGCCCTCACCGGAGGCGTCGAGTCGCACGAAGGGAATGGCCTGTCCTGCCTCGCGGAAGGACGCCTCACCGCCGTCAGCGGGGACTCCCACGAACCCGCACAGCCGACGGGCGGCGCGTGGGTGTCTGCGCGCGTCGCCGGCCATCTCGGCACCCTCCTCGGAGGACAGGAAGTGCGCGGTGACCGCGTGCGAGCGGATCCCGAACCGGATCAGGGTCTTGGGCTGGCGCGCAAGTTGAGATACCAGACGGCCCGCTGGCCGAAGCCGGAAGCAACCGCCCAACCGGGCTCCGCGCGGTCGTACGACACGACATCGAGGGCCGTCATGCGGTCGCGGCCGGTGAGGGGGCCTGTCGCGGAGGGTACTTTTGCATAGTCTAAAGGTAGGGGGAGGGGCGCCTGCGGGAGACCGGCGGCTCTCGACAGCCGCGACATCGCAGGAGTGCCGCATGACCGACCGGAAGCCGCCGTCGAGCTGGACGCTGCTGTCCTGTACGCCGATCCTGGTGATGTCGGTGGTCGCGGTGACGGACATCGTGGCAGGGCCCGGTGTCGGGTTCCTGCCGCTGGTCTCTCTCGGGCCCGCCTTCGCCGGGTTGGTCGGAGGGTGGCGCCGTACGGCCTGGTTCGGGCTCGCGGCACTCGTGCTGTGCGTCGCGCTCGGGCTGTACGACGGGCTGTTCGACGGGCGCCGTGGCTACACCGCGCTGGCCTCGGTGGCTGGTGTCACGGGTGTGGGTGTCGCGGCCGCGGTGATGCGCTCACACCGGGAGGCGGAGCTGGCCAGCATGCGGTCGATCGCGGAGGTCGCCCAGCGGGTACTTCTGCGGCCCGTACCGTTGACCGCGGGGCCGCTGCAGGCGGCGGTGTCGTACACATCGGCGGTCGCCGAGGCCAGGATCGGAGGGGACCTGTACGAGGTGGTGGCCTCCCCGCACGGTGTGCGGGTCATCGTGGGAGACGTTCAGGGCAAAGGCTTGGCCGCGGTGGAGACGGCGGCGGTGGTGCTGGGTGCCTTCCGGGAGGCGGCGTACGACGAGGCCGATCTGTCGGGGCTCGGCGAGCGCTTGGAGCGCAGCGTCGCCCGGGAGCTGGAGGGGGAGAAGTTCGTCACCGCGATCCTCGCCGAGATCGGCACGGGGCACGAGGCGGTCTTCCTCAACTACGGGCATCCGGCCCCAATGATCGTGCGCCGGGACGGCACGGTCGACTTCCCGCAACCGCCTTCCTTCGCGCTGCCGTTGGGTCTCGGGGGACACGGGGGCGAGGGCCCGAAACCGTATCGGGTGGGCTTCGCCCCGGGTGAGCAGCTTCTGCTGTACACCGACGGCGTCACCGAGGCCCGCGACGAGGGCGGCCGCTTCTATCCCGTCGGTGAGCGGACGCACCTGCTGAAGGGCCCCGACGCGCACCAGGCGCTGGAGGCCTTGCGGGAGGATCTCGCCCAGCACTCCGTCGGACCGCCGCACGATGACGCGGCGATGTTGCTGCTCCGCTATCTCGGCCATGAGGGGGGAGAGTCCGTTCCTGGCAGAAGAGTGAACAGGGACTGCGGCACGGTAGAAAGGACTCATGTCAGAGAGTGAGAGCCCTGCGGGGGCCATGGAAGATGTCGACGCCGTGACCCGCGCGGTGCTGACCGCGTCACGGTTGCTGGTGGCGGTCTCCGCCCGCTCACTCGCCGAGGTGGAGGACCGGGTGACGCTGCCGCAGTTCCGGATGCTGGTGGTGCTGTCCTCCCGGGGAGCCACCAAGCTGGTCGCGCTCGCCGAACTTCTCCAGGTCGCGCCGTCCACCGCCATGCGGATGGTCGACCGCCTCATCGCCGCGGGGCTCGCCGACCGGAAGTCCAACCCGGCCAACCGGCGAGAGACCTTGCTCCAGCTCACCGAGGAGGGGCGGCGCACGGTCGAGGACGTCACCGGGCGGCGCCGCGCCGAGATCGCCGCGATCGTGGAGCGGCTCACCCCCACGCAGCGCCTCGCCCTGATCGAGGCTCTCGGCGCTTTCAACGATGCTGGGGCAGAGCCTCCCGCCCCGACGCTGGACGACACGGAACCGCACCCACTGGGCTGGGCGGTGGACGCCCCGTTGGGCCACGACACGTAGCCCTGGGAAGGCCAGTGCACCCGGGCGCGCTTTTCTCTGTCCATCCTCTTTTGCATAATGCAAGGGAGCGGGAGGAGGCGGTCCTGCCCACCCTGATCGGGCGCGCTGGGTCGACGCCCCACCGAAGCAGGGAAGATCGGCTACCGCGGCGCAAGGACCACTGACGCGGGATGAACTCCGGGAGGGGAGACGCTTATGCGCCGACGCCGTCGCCCGGTGGCCGCGCCGGAGCCGGGCCTGATGGAGTATCTGCGGTCCACGGTATGGGGCCCGGCCGAGTTCGTCGGCATGCCGCCGCGGTGGCTGGCCGTGGAAGGGCTCCTCGCGGGATGTGTGGCGGTGACGATGATCACCGGCACCGTCGTGGCCGGTGCTTGGTACGGGATTCCCGGGCTGGCAACCGGCGAGGGTGGTCTGGTGTGCGCTGCCGCCCTCGCGCTCTACCTGCGCGCGGTACGGGCGGGGCGGGCACTGATCGGCATCGTCGCGGTGCTCGGCGTCTGCCTCGCGTTTCAGGCGCCGCAGCCGGCCGTGGGCTGGGTGCTGGCGGAGCGGGGACGCGTGGAGTCGGTGGTAGTCACATCCGTCGACGGAGGACCGAGAGCCCCCTCCGGTCGTGGCCGCTACCTCTGCTCGGTGACCGACCGGGACGGAGTGCCGCTGGAGGTCCGCATCTGGCGGGGCTGCGGGCAGACCACCAGGCCGGGTGACACGCTCACCGTCGTGTACGACTCGAAGGGACGGGTACCACCGCGGGGGGTGGACGGCGGCGTTTCCCGGCCGGTTCTCTTCGGCGAGCTGGGTGGCTGGGCCGTCGCGCTCGTCGCCGCGTGCGTGGTCGCGGTCGTACGCTCCTGCCGACTCTCACACACCGAGCCTGACGCATCGCCCAGTCCCTGATCAGGTCCTTGACGGCGTGTCACAGCCGTCGTCTCTCGCGGCGTGCCGCTCCCGCGAGGCTGGGCACGGGCCCTGTGGCAGAGCAGACTCCTTGCCCGAGGTCCATCGGCGCATGGAGGGGGAGGTGCCTGTGGTTCCGACCGGCCGGGAGCAGGCCGCCCAGAGATGTCGAGCCTTCATGTGCCCGACCTGCGCCTCCTCGCAGCGACGGCACGTTGTCGCGCACACGCGGCAGTGGTCGTACTGGGTGTGCGATCCGCCGACTCCTAGACACCGCATTTTTCACGGCCACCCTCGTCGTCGACGCCCGCGCCATGCCCACGCCTTCGGTCATTCGTGCAGTCCCAGCCGCTGATGCTGCTGCTTCGTCGACGGCATCGTGACGTACTTTTCGACGCGCACCGCTGGCTGCTCTGACAGACGGAACACCGGAGGCCGTGCCGCCACCCAGCGGGCGGCGGCACTCGCTCATCCCGATGCCGGGGGCGGAGTGGGTGCACTCGGGGCGTTCGTCTGGAGGTCCTCCAGTCCCTTGGGGATGTCCAGGGTCAAGATCGGCGATCCGGGTTGCGGCGGCGGCGGCGTGGTCTGTTCCTTCGGCATCTTGGGCGGGCTGGTCTGCTGCAGGTTCACCTGCTCGTGATTGACCAGCCCCGTCTTCTCCAGGACGGTGATGTGGTCGAGCACCGTGTCGTTGGCCTGGTCGGCGAGCTGGCGCACCAGGGTGTTCCTGGTGTTGGCTCGGATCTTGGCGATGACGGGGAAGATCTGGCCGTGGGTGACGCGCATGATGTTCACCGCGAGGGAGTCGAACTCCTTGCCCGTGCTGGCGTCCACGGTTGCCACGAACTGCTGTTGCTGGGGGGATGCCTGGTTGGGCAGGGTGATGTTCAGCTCCGGGGCGATCCTTCGGCAGGTGATGTCGAGCCGGCCGTGGCCGACGACCAGGTGCTCACCGGCTTCCTTCATCTCCGGTGACGTGCCGCGCTTCATCGCCAGCAGACCTAGGGGATGTTCCCAGAGTCCGGCCGCACGCACCTTGGCCACGAAGTCCCGGTCGGCCTCGGTGAGGGGCCCGTAAGGGGTGTTGGCGATGATCCGGTCCTGCGAGTTGGCCGTGTTCTCCACCCCGAGCATCGCGGGGTAGGCCAGCGCGGTGATCGTCAGTCCCAGAGCGCCGAATGTGAAGATGCTGCCTGCCTTGACGCGGGATATGCCCATGGTGCCTCCAGATGTAGAGCGACTCGTGCACCAGGAGGTACGCACGACCGGCGGAGAAGCTTCATTGCATCGAGCAAAATTTGCATGGGGTGCGATTCGTGGCCGGGGCCGGTGCCATTCCGGCCGAGACCTGCGGCCGTATCGTCCGAGCGCCTTGGTCTGGTTTCGGCTCCTGGGGTGACGGGCGCGCGACCTTGCTCTGATCGAATGGCTCTGGTCGCACTCGGGCAGTGGCCCCGCTGCGGCGCAGACGGTCCTCGGTGGCGTGGGTCCTTTGCCTTGTGCAAGGATGTGCTGGTGGCGGGCCTCATCCTGCCTGGTGTGCCGGGAAGTCTGGTCGGCGTCCAACAAGGACGTGCCTCATCCCGGAGACCGGCGATGCCACCACCCGAGCCCGCCCCGCACGACGAGACCGCGACCAGCGGGCCGTCCCGTGACGACCGCGCTCCGCATGAACCAGCAGGGCACCACGGCAAGTCGAGGCTTGCGGTCCGGCCCGAGATCGGCGAGCGCTTCCCTCCCGTGCTGGAACTGCGCCTCGAAGGAGAACTCGACACCGATACATCCGCCGGGTTGCGTGAGAGCCTGTCCGTGACGGCTGCCCGCTCGGCTGGCGGCTTGCTCATACTGAACCTGTCAGCTGTCACCTTCTGTGATGTCGCGAGCCTCTACACCCTCCTGAGTATTCGACAGACTCTGCCCCTGGCCGGCATCGACGTGGTGTTCACCGAGCCCAGCGCCGTCACACGTGCTGCTGCGCGGAAGGCCGGCTTGACGGGGGCACTGGCACTACCGCAAGCCACCGGTCGGGTACCGCCGCGGCCTCATCCCTGATGCCCTGCGCTTCAGCCCGGCACCCGTCCGCCGGAGCGGTACGGCGGGGTTGCTTGTTGTCACGCGGCCGAGGGCGCGTGACAACAAGCACCCCCGCCGCGCCCTCGTCTGGCCGATGGCGGCTACACCGGCAGCCTCGTCGAGCACTGCCTCACCATGCTCGTGATGGTCCTGGGACACCGAACACCTGCCGTACCCCGATGGCGTCTGCGACGCCGCGGTGTGGGAGTGCGCCCTGTGCGCCTTCCCCGGCAGGACGCGCGCCGCGGCCGAGTTCGCCCGCGTCCTGAGGCCCGGCGGCAGCCTCGGCATCACCGACGTCACCGTCGACCCGACCCGGCTTCCGCCCGGGCTCACCGGCCTCGGGTGCCCGGATCGCCTGCATCGCCGACGCACGTCCGTTGGAGAGCACCCCGAAGACTGGCCGGGGCTGGCCTGCGCACGCTGCGTACCGAACGCCACGACCAGGCGATGCTGCGGATGATCGACCAGATCGAGACCCGGCGGAACGTACTGCGGATCACTGCAGCGGCCCGTCTCGCCGAGGCCGATCTCACCGTGGCCCCCGCCGTCCTGGAGACGGCCCGCGCGGCGGTGGAGGACGACGTGTTGGGGTACGCCTTGCCGATCGCTGACAAGGACTCGCGGGGCGTCCGATCGAAGGGCTCCTCGCGCGCCCTGGGCGGGCGGGGCTCCTCAGGGCCCGTCTGGGACAGATGTGTCATGCAGACGGCGTGCCTGGGCGTCGTAGTCGCGCAGGATGTGTCTGAGCTGCTCCAGCGACTCGGCGGGGATGTCGGAGGGAGAGGACTCGGCCACGAATCGGGCGGCGGCCACGAGCGCCGCGAACTCGAAGGGGTGAGCGGTCGCGCTCAGGATGCCGGGCCGGGCCCACTCCAGGTGCATGGTCAGCCCTTCGATGCCAGGTAGTCCTTGATCTGCCCCAGCTCCTTCTCGAAGTCGTCGTAGTCCTCACGAATGCCGTTGAGGTAGGCGCTCCAGCCGAGGCTGTTCTTCGCGTAATGGACGGCTTCCTGGATCTCCTCGTCCGTGGCCCCGAACAGCTTCGCGGCCTCGATGTGGAAAAGCGTGCAGTAACGGCACTTCGTCTCCGAGTGCAACGCGATCCCGATCAGCTCCTTGTACTTGTTCGGGATCAGCGTCTCGCCGAGTTCGATCTTCTTGAAGATCTCCCACTCGTAATCCAGCAGGTCATCGGGGATGCGGGAGAAGAAGTGGGGCACAAGGCCCAGGGTCTCCTTGATCTCCGCCTCGACCTCGCTGCGCGTGCGGCCCGCCATGGCGACACTCCTCTCGGCCCTGCGAAACAAACACCCCTCCTTCCACGCTAGAGCCGGCCGAGGGCAGCGGCGACTCCTGCCTGCGCCGCCCTTCCACGTCACTTGGGCAGCAGGCTCGCCGCGAAGTCGTGCCCCTGGTCGATCCAGGCGGCCAGGACCTCGTCCTCGGACAGGGCGGAGGAGGCCACGACCACCCAGCCGCGCATCGGGCGCCCGGTGATGTCGAAGGGCCGCGTCCCGGGCCGCTCCAGGGCGGCCTCGGTGGCGTGGGGGCCGACCCGAACCATCAGCTCGTCCCCGGTCACCCCGACCGCCATGTTGCCCTCGTACAAGAACGCCAGCCCGCCGAACATCCGCTTCTCCGTGAAGCCGGAATCCGCACCCAGCCGGGCCCGGATGCGTTCCGCCAGTCCTTCGTCGTACGCCATGACCGCCCTCACCCTCCCGCTCGGCGGCTCACCTGCCGCTCCAGATCCTGGAGGTCCTTGACCAGCGACGAGCGCACCTTGCGCCCCATCATCGGCCCTGCCAGCCGATACAGGCCAGAGGCGTCGCCGCGCACCCGGATCCGCGCGAGCGTGCCGCCTCCCGGGAGCGCGTCGAAGGTGTAGGTCACGTGCATCGGCAGCGGGCCGGCCACCGAGACCATGTCCAGCAGCCTCGGGGGCTCGAACGCGGTGACCCGCAGGACGTAGTCGATCCGTTTGCTCAGGAAGTACGCCGTCCGCGTCACCTCTGCCCCGACCCCGAAACCGCCCGCATCCGCCTGCCGCGTCAGCTGTGCCGTGCGGATGCCCTGGGTCCACTCGGCATCGTGGCGCCAGTCCATCGCGTACGCCGCCACCTGCTCACACGGCAGCGGGATCACCCGCTCCACGCTCTCGTCGATACCCATCCGATGCCCTCTTCCCCGGCGACAGTTCCATGGACCCATCCAGGGCGGCCGGCGGCAAGTGGACGCCGCACGGGACTACCGGCGCGTAGGCAAGGGCGGTCACATACCGGCCCCCACCAGCCGATCTAGCGTCGACGGAAGCAGGAGAACCGTTGTAACCCAGCATGCCTGGCTTTGAGGCCCTTCTGTACACCCACTGGTGGACATGCTGAGCATCGCGGCAACTTCGGAGGTGCCCATGAGGGCGGGCTCGGGGTTGTCGCTGGGTTGAGGCACCGAACGGCTTGTGTTCCGGCCCGAGTCTCGGGCCGAGTTGGCGCCCGCCGCGTGTCCCAAGAGGCGAAGGCGAAGGTGCTGA
Source organism: Streptomyces sp. WAC04114 (assembly GCF_019733245.1). Classification (NCBI taxonomy): domain Bacteria; kingdom Bacillati; phylum Actinomycetota; class Actinomycetes; order Kitasatosporales; family Streptomycetaceae; genus Streptomyces; species Streptomyces sp. WAC04114. Next base: position 148,702 of record NZ_JAIGQA010000002.1, on the reverse strand, counting down.
TCGGGACGTCAGTCGGGAGTCCCGCAGCTTGACGGGCCAGGTCCTGCTCACTTCGGATCGATCCCATCGCACCCCTGCCCGCTCCACTGCACATTCCTTTGGAAAATGCCAAAGCGTTCACCTGCGCCGAGCACCCACCGTAGTCTCGTGCTCACGTTCGCGGGAACGGCCGTGCAGGGGGAGGGGGTTCGGCGTGCCCGGAATCGACGAGAGTCTGCTCGAGGCCATGCGGTTGCCAGGTGCTCGGGGGGCGTCGGTGGTCGACTGGATCAGTGGTCTTGCGCTGGGCGCGGTGGGTGACGCACCCGGTGGTGACGCGGAGGCGACGGCGGCGGAAACCGCCGAACTCGCCCGGCTCGCCACCGAGAGCGGCGTCCTCGCCCTCACCGGCGGCGGTGACGACACGGGTGGGACCACCGGCGGCGGCCCCGGCGGGCCGTCCGACAAGGAGCCTCCCGTACAGGACCTGATCATCACGAACGCCGACTCGTACCACCTGCTCAGGTTCGTCACCACGACCTTCGACAGCACCGTGTTCGTCCACTTATGGCTCGACCGCGGCGAAGGGAACCTGGCCCTGGCCCGCATACGGCTGGCCGAGATGGCGGACCGGCTGGTGCTCGGATGAGCATATCGACCCCGACGCTGCGCACGGACGAGTCCGCCTCGGTCCTGCTCGGCACGCTCGCCGCACAAGGCGCCACCGGTGCCCTGTCCACCGAGACGGGCATCGTCTACCTCGCCGCGGGACACGTCGTCCACGCGGAATCCGCCGTCACGCCCGATCTCGGAGACCTGCTCACCCACAGCGGTGCGCTCGCCCCGGACGGCTGGTGGGAGGCGATCGACCAGGCAGGCCGCCGCTGCCGTGTCGGGCGGCAGCTGGTGGACAGCGGCCACCTCGCCGCCGGCGCGCTGGAACTGTGCCACCTGGGCGCCCTCTTCGACGCGGCGTACTTCGTCCTCGCCCACGACGGGCCGGCGCTCCGGTTCCGCCCCGGAGCCGCGCACTGGCTCGGCGCGGTCCGGTCCGTGCCGGTGGACACCGTCCTGCGTGAGTCCAGACGCCGCCGCGAACTGCTGCACCGCATATGGCCGGAACCCGCCGTCGACCGGGCACCGCTCGCCCGGGTGCCCGGGCCGGACGCCACGGATCTGCCGGCCCGCCGCGGCCGGACCCTCGCCCAGGTCGACGGTGTCCGCACCGCCGCCCAGATCGCGACGGTCCTCGCCTGCCGCACCTTCCACACCCTCGTGGAACTCCGCCGCCTGGCCGCCGCCGGGCTGGTGGCCCCCGTGGCCCCGCTGATACCCGGTCCCTCACCAGCCCCGTCCACGGCCCCGGCGTCCGCCCCCGCCACCGTGTCCGCCGAGCCGGGGCCCGCCCCCCGTCCCCTGGCATCGGACGAGCCCGAAACCGCACTGCTGCGACGGCTCCTGCACGCCTTGGAGGCACTGTGATCCGCGCGCGAAGACAGCGTGCCGAAAGGAGACTGCTCATGGTCGTCGAGACCGACGTCCTGGACGAACTGCGTCGGCTCCGCACCCGCATACCCCGGCTGACTGGCTCCCTCGCGGCCACCGTCGACGGACTCGTCCTCGCCCACGACGTGCCGGACACCGAGCCCGAGGGACTCGCGGCGCTCACCGCCGCCGCCCTCGGCGTCGCCTACCGCATGACCGACGCCGCCTCCCGTGGAGACTTCCGCGAACTGCTGGTGCGGGGCACCGGAGGCTACGTCGCGACCTACGCCGCAGGAACGACCGCCGTCCTGACCCTCCTTGCCGAGGACCGCGTCAACGTCGGCCGCCTCCACCTCGAAGGCCGGCGCAGCGGAGCCCGGATCGCCGACCTGCTGGCCACGCGCGTGGGCCCGGGCACCGGCCGCCACGCCGACCGGCCGGCGCCCGAGGAACACCTCGCCACGATGGCCCCGGCCCCGGACCGGCCCATCGGCACCCTCCCGGTACGCACCCCGCAGCGGCCCACGCACCAGTCGCGCCCGCAGACCGGCAGCTGAGCCACCCGAACTTTCTGACCCACCGAAGTAGAAGACCGAAGGAAAGGAACCGAGCGCATGGCCAACACGGAGACCGCGCTGAAGGAATGCCTGAGCTCCATCGACGGAGCGACGGCGGTCGCACTCGTCGACTACACCAGCGGCATGGCCCTCGGCACTCTCGGCGGCACCAAGGACTTCAACCTCGAAGTCGCCGCCGCGGGCAACACCGACGTCGTGCGGTCCAAATTGCGCACCATGGAGCACCTGGGACTGAAGGAGGAGATCGAGGACATCCTGATCACCCTGAACACCCAGTACCACCTCATCCGCCTGCTGAAGGGGCGCGGGGGCAGCGGACTCTTCCTCTACCTCGTGCTCGACGGAAGCCGGGCCAATCTCGCGATGGCACGCCACCAACTGCGCCGGATCGAAGCCGACCTGGAGGTCTGAGACCAGCACACCGGACGGGAGCCCTCCGCCACGCACGCGTCGCGGAGGGCCCCGGCATGCCGCACGGCGACGACATGCGCGCGACCGGCCGCCTCTACGGTGGGTGTCATGACGGCACCCCTGGATGTGCTCGTGGCGGGCGCGGGCCCCACCGGACTCGCACTCGCGACCCAACTGCGCTCCTACACCACCCGGTTCCGGATCGTGGACCGCTCACTGGACCGGGTCCGTGAGTCGCGCGCCCCGGCGATCCAGCCCCGCACCCTGGAGATGCTGGCCCCCTTCGGCGTCACGGACGACCTCGTCGACCGTGGCAACACGACGGTCGCACTGCACCTGCACATGCCCCGACGGGTGCTGCGCGTGCCGGTGTTCGACGTCGGCTGCGACGACACGCCGTACCCCTACCTGCTGTTCCTCCCGCAGTCGGAGACGGAAGCAGTGCTGTCGGCTCATCTGGCCGCGCGGGACGTGACGGTCGAGCGGGGCACGGAGTTGCTGACCGCCGAACCGGAGGGCGACCTCGTCTCCTGCCGCCTGCGTCACCGGGACGGCACCGAGGAGACCGTACGCGCCCGCTATGTCGTCGGCTGCGACGGCGCACACAGCACCGTGCGCACCCGGGCGGGCATCGCCTTCGAGGGGTACGCCTATCCGCAGACGTTCCTGCTGGCGGATCTGGAGGCCGACGGCCTGGAGCCGGGTGCCGCGCACACGTACATGACCGCGGCCGGGCTGCTGTTCTTCTTCCCGCTCGGCACTCCGGCCACCTGGCGGATGATCGCGATGCACCCGCCGGGCACACCGCTCGGCGAGGTGACGCTGGACCTCCTCCAGCGGATCGCCGACGACTGGACACCCGACAAGCCGGCCCTGCGCGATCCGGTCTGGATGACGAGCTTCCGCATTCACAACCGCGGCGCCACCCACTACCGCAAGGGCCCGTTCTTCCTCGCCGGCGACGCGGCGCACATCCACAGCCCGGCCGGGGGACAGGGCATGAACACCGGCATCCAGGACGCCCTCAACCTGGGCTGGAAACTCGCCCACGTGTGCCGCGGCGCCGCACCCGAGGAGTTGCTGGAGACGTACGAGGCGGAACGCGCACCGGTCGGCCACGGAGTCCGCCGCCTCACCGACCGCGCGTTCACCGTCGGGACGAGCAGCAACCCCGCCCTGCGGCTGGCACGGACGGGTCTCGCCCCGCACATGGCCCCGCTGCTCCTGCGAGCAACCGCCGCCCGGGCACGCCTGTTCCGTACGGTGTCCGAACTCGGCATCCACTACCGACGCGGCCCCGCCACCGCCACCGGACCGCAGCGCCCAAGACAGGGGCCACGCGCGGGAGATCGCCTGCCCGACACCCCGGCCGGACTCCAACGGCGTGTCGCCGGACCCGGCTATCACCTGCTGCTCACCGGCCCCGGCGACGCCTGGCCCGAAGACCCGCCGCCGGGCGGACGCCGCGACCTGGTGAGCGTGCACCGCATCGGCACGCAGAGCCCTTGGCCGGGCATCACGCACGCCCTCGTACGACCCGACGGCTACGTGGGCTACGTGGCGCGCGGCACCGACCTCACGGGCCTGCGCGCCTACCTCGACCACTGGCTGCCGGCCCCCTGAGCCAGGGGGCCGGCGCCGGTCCGGTGAGGGATCAGCCGTGGTACGTGATGTACCCGTTGCCGTCCGCGTCGGAGCCGCTCCTGGTGTACGAGTGCACGTCGGCACGGCTGCCGGACGGCTTGTACACGTAGATCGTGTCCTTGTCGTTGTTCCACATGAAGTTGCAGTTGTCGCGGTAGACGACGTTCTTCGTGTCGGAGTCGGTCCCGTTGCCGCCGCGCAGCTTCACGTAGTCACCCGGCTGAAGGGTGTGGCTCGCGGTGAAGGTGAACTTGTTCCCCGTGGCGTCCTTCACGACGTACCCCTTGAGGTTCACCGTCGTGGAGCGCGAGTAGTTCTTGATGGTCAGGTACTCCTGGGCGGTGTTCCCGCCCGAGCAGCGGTTGGAGTCGCTCCCGGGAGCGTCGTACTGGATACCGCGGATCTTCAGCGCGGAGTTGTACTCGGCGGCCTGGGCCGGAACCGCGGACAGTGCGGTCAGGACCCCGGCGGCGACGGCCGTGGTGGCGACAAGGCGTATACGCATTGGACGTTCGTCCCCCCTGCATGGCCTTCAAGTGAAGGCGATGTGATGGTTCGGTGAAGCATCCGGATCGTACACGGTTCAAGTACGCGGAAGGGCGGGTCCGGTGACATTGCCACCGAACCCGCCCCGCGGGTGTAGGACGTCAGGCGTGAAGCATCAGGCGCCGCTGGCCCGCAGCATGTCCTCGCGCTCGACGATCTTCACGCGCTCGCGGCCCTCGGGCTCACCCAGAGCCTTCTCCGCCGCGTCCAGCTTGTACCAGCCGTCCCAGGTGGTGAAGCGGATGTCCCGCTCGGCGAGGAACGCGTCCACGGCCTCCGGGGCGGGAGTAGCGGGCGTCTGCAGCCGGTCGTTGCGGTAGTCGTCGAGCAGGTTCGCCACGGTCTCGTTGGCGTCTCCCTTGGTGTGCCCGATGAGGCCGATGGGGCCGCGCCGGATCCAGCCGGTGACGTACGTGGACTGCAGGTGCTCGCCCGACTCCTGCATGACCCGGCCGCCCTCGTCCGGGACGGTGCCCGAGTCGATGTCCCAGGGGAGCTTGGGGAGTTTGTCGGACAGGTAGCCCACCGCGCGGTACACCGCGCCCACGTCCCAGGTGTGGAACGTGCCGGTGCCCTTGACGTTGCCGGTGCCGTCCAGCTCCGTGCGCTCGGTGCGCAGGCCGACGACCTTGCCGTCCTCGCCGAGGAGCTCGACCGGGGACTCGAAGAAGTGCAGGAAGAGCTTGTGGGGACGGTCGCCGATGTCGCGGATCGCCCAGTTCTCCAGGGTCTTCGCCACCATGTCGGCCTGCTTGTTGCCGCGCCGCGTGGTGATCGAGCCCTCGTCGTAGTCGATGTCCTCGGGGTCGACGATGACCTCGATGTTGGGGGAGTGGTCCAGCTCCCGCAGCTCCATCGGGCTGAACTTCGCCTGCGCCGGGCCGCGGCGGCCGAACACGTGGATCTCCTTGGCCCGGTTGGCCTTCAGACCCTCGTGGACGTTCGCCGGGATCTCGGTCGGCAGCAGTTCGTCCGCCGTCTTGGCCAGGATGCGCGCGACGTCCAGCGCCACGTTGCCGACTCCGAGCACGGCGACCTTCTCGGCCTCCAGCGGCCAGGTGCGCGGCACGTCGGGGTGGCCGTCGTACCAGGACACGAAGTCCGCGGCACCGTACGAGCCGTCGAGGTCGATGCCCGGCAGGGAGAGCGCCCGGTCGGCCGTCGCGCCGGTGGCGAAGATCACACCGTCGTAGAATGCGCGCAGGTCGTCCAGGCCGATGTCGGTGCCGTAGTCCACGTTGCCGAAGAGCCGGATCTGCGGTTTGTCGAGCACCTGGTGCAGGGCGGTGATGATGCCCTTGATCCGCGGGTGGTCGGGGGCGACGCCGTAGCGGATCAGTCCGAACGGCGCCGGCATGCGCTCGAAGATGTCGATGGACACACCGGGTTCGGCGGCCACCTCGGACTTGAGCAGGGCGTCGGCGGCGTAGATCCCGGCGGGGCCGGATCCGACGATGGCTACCCGCAGGGGGCGGGGCATGGTCAGGTTCCCTTCGAGCGGCGACAAGCGATCTCGACGGGAAGCCTAAACTAAGGCATGCCTAAGTCGGTACGAGGGTCCAGTCTATGAGCTCATAAGGCTACTTTATGGGGAGTCCCCAGAGGTGCTTATGGGCAGGGGCTGCTCCGCCCAGATCACCTTCCCCGCGGGCAGGTAGCGCGTCCCCCAGCGTTCCGCGAGCTGCGCGACGAGGAACAGGCCCCGCCCGCCCTCGTCCGTCATGGTCGCGTACCGCAGGTGTGGTGAGGTGCTGCTGCTGTCGAACACCTCGCAGATCAGGTTCCGGTCGCGCAGCACCCGCACGCGTATCGGGCCACCGCCGTACCGCAGCGCGTTGGTGACCAGCTCGCTCAGGATCAGCTCCGTGCTGAACGTCAGCTCCTCCAGGCCCCACTCGGCCAGATGCCGGCTGACCGCCGCCCGCACCTCGCCCACTGCCGCGGGGTCGGCCGGCACCGGCCACTCGGCGACCTGGTCGGCGGCCAGCGCCCGGGTACGCGCCACGATCAGCGCGATGTCGTCGCTGGAACGGGCCGTGAGCTGCGAGTCGAGCACCACCCGGCAGGTGTCCTCCGGCGACTCGTCGGCCCGGCCCAGCGCCTCGCGCAGCATCTCCAGGCCGACGTCGATGTCCCGCTCCCGGTCCTCGACCAGCCCGTCGGTGTACAGGACCAGCCGGCTGCCCTCCGCCAGCTCCAGCTCCGCCGTCTCGAACGGCAGACCACCGAGCCCCAGCGGTGGACCGGCGGGCACGTCGGGGAACTCCACCGTGCCGTCCGGGTGGATCAGCGCCGGCGGGGGATGCCCGGCCCGCGCGACGGTGCAGCGCCGGGAGACCGGGTCGTAGACGGCGTACAGACAGGTCGCGCCGGTGACCGGGGCGCTGCCCTCGTCCTCCGTCTCGTCCTGGTCGATGCGGCCGACCAACTCGTCCAGCAGGGCGATCAGTTCGTCGGGCGGCAGGTCGAGCGCGGAGAAGTTGTGCACGGCGGTGCGCAGCCGGCCCATTGTCGCCGCGGCGTGCAGCCCGTGGCCGACGACGTCCCCGACCACGAGCGCGACCCTGGCTCCCGACAGCGGCAGCACGTCGAACCAGTCGCCGCCCACCCCCGCCTGCGCGGGCAGGTAGCGGTAGGCGATCTCCAGGGCGCCCTGCTCGGGCAGGTTGCGGGGAAGCAGGCTGCGCTGGAGGGTCACCGCCATGCTGTGTTCGCGCGTGTAGCGGCGGGCGTTGTCGATGGAGACGGCGGCCCGCGCGACCAGCTCCTCGGCCAGGGCCAGTTCGTCCGTGTCGAAGGGCTCCGGCTTCTCACAGCGCCAGAAGCTGACCACGCCGAGCACCAGGGCGCCGGCCCGCAGCGGCACGGTGATCAGCGAGTGGATGCCGTACGCGACGATCTGCGCGGAGCGCTCCAGGTCCTGGGCCTGCCAGCCCGGGGCCTCTCCCAGCCGGGGCTCCAGCACCGGGCCACCCGTGGCGAGGCTGCGGCCCTGCGGGGAGGACTCGACGAACCTGATCCGCTCGCCGACCGGGTAGAGGGGCGCGTCCTTGCGGATCCCGCTCACCGCCGTCCGGCTGAGCGCCGCCGCCGCGGTCGGCTGCCCGCCGCCCAGCACCGCGTCGAACAGGTCCACGGTGACGAAGTCGGCGAACCGGGGCACGGCCAGCTCGGTGAGTTCCTCGGCCGTGCGGGTCACGTCCAGGCTGGTCCCGATGCCCACTCCGGCGTCGTACAGCATGTTGAGCCGCTCGCGCGCGGTCTCGGCCCGCCCGGACAGGGCCCGCAGTTCCGTGGAGTCGCGCAGGGTGGCGACGCTGCCGGGCGGGACGCCGGCACGGTCCGTGGTCCGCTGGTTGACGGCGAGGAGCCGGTCCCCGACCAGGTGCACCTCGTCCGTGGCGACGCGTCCGGAGGCCAGCAGGTCGGCGATGCCCGGGTCGAGACCGAGGTCGAGGACGTGCCGGCCCTCGGCGTCGGCGGGTAGTCCGAGCAGGCGGTGTGCCTCGTCGTTGGCGAGCAGCAGGGTGCCGCCGTCGTCGACGATGAGCACGCCCTCGCGGACGGAGTGCAGCACGGCGTCGTGATGTTCGTACATCCGGGTCATCTCGTGCGGCCCCAGACCGTGGGTCTGGCGCAGCAGCCGCCGGCTCACCAGCGCGGCACCCGCCGTCGCCAGGGCGAGCGCCACGGCGGCGGCCGAGAGCACGAGGGGCAGCTGACGGTCGGCGGTGCCGCCGACGTTCTTGGTCGTGATCCCCGCCGAGACCAGCCCCACGACCCGGCCCTCCGGGTCCTTCACCGGCACCACGGCCTGGACGAGCGGGCCGATGGTGCCCTCGACCTCCTCGGTGACCGACTTCCCGGCCAGCGCCGGGGCGATCGTCCCGACGAACTTCTTGCCGATGCGGTCCGGTTTGGGGTGGGTGTAGCGGATCCCGTCGGTGTTCATCACGACGACGAAGTCGACCTTCGACGCCTCGCGGGCGGCCTCGGCGCGCGGTTGGAGCACGGCGGTGGGGTCGGGGTTCTGCAGCGCCTCGACGGTGCCCGGCGCGTTCGCGAAGGTCTCCGCGACGGCGAGCGAGCGGTTGCGGGCCTCCTGCGTCGTGTCGTGCCGCACCTGGAGCACCAGGGCCACCACGGCCGCCACGACCAGCAGCAGCACGATCACCACGACGAGCAGGAACACCTGTCCGGCGACGCTGCGTCCGCCCAGCACCGACCGCAGCCCCGCCGCCGGTTGCCACCGCGACGAGCCCGCCTCCCGCCGCTGCCGTGTGGACGGCGCAGCGCCGGGCCGCAGGGGCGATCGAGTCCCGGATCGACCCAAGAGTCGGACCATGTGCCATGTCTACACTGCCCGGCCCCGGGAGGCGAGGGGCATCACCCGTGGTGGCAGGGGGTCCTCACCGTTTCGTCACGTCTGCGGGCGTGCGCGGGCCCCCTGCCCACCGAAAAGGTACGACAGAAGGGTGCAACAGGCTCAGGCACCCAGCGAACGGGCCAGCTCGGTCGTGGCGCGGGCGATTTCGCGGTCCTCGTCCGCCATCAGCCGACCGAGCTCGTCGCGCCGGGCCCGCACCGCCTGGCGCGCCGCACGCTCCCACACCACCGGATTCTCCCGGTGGTTGAGCAGCTTCGGATAGACGGCCGCGGTGCTCTCCCACTGCCGGGCGTCGGCGATGCTCTTGAGCAGCCCGATGATCTGGGCCCGGCAGGTCACCTGCGGCAGCTTCGCCAGCTCCCACAGGAACGGAACCGTGGCCGCGGTCGCCTGTTCGACCACGAAGCCGAACTGGCAGATGCGTTTCCGCAAGTCGTCGAGGGCGGAGCGGGCGGTGTCGGCATCGCCCCGGGCGATGCCGTCGAGCAGGTGGGGAATGGCCGCCGCCGAGCCGGTGGAGTCCTGTATGTCGCCCCACGGCACGCGGTCCAGTGCCGTGAGCGGCGTCTTCCGGGCCACCCCGGTCGGGGCGTCGGGGCGCTGGGGGCGCTCGCTGCTCGGGTGTTCCGTCGAAGCGCTGCGCATGGCGAGGGGCCTTTCCGCGGCAGTCGTGTCAGATGGGTGGACAGGATGTGGCCGGCCGGGTCGACAACCGGGCCCAGACCGTCTTGCCCGCAGGCGGAGTAGGGGCCCAGCCCCACTCCTCGGACAGGGCGTCGACGATGCGGAGCCCCCGGCCGTGCTCCTCCAGCGAGGTGCCGGTCGGCGCGTACACGGGCGGGTGGTCGTCGGCGTCGGCGACCGTGACCAGCAGATGGGTGGGATCCAGGAGGAATCCGAGCCGGATCTCCGGCACACCCGGGCATCTTCGCGCCGCGTGCGTCGCGGCATTGGCGGTGAGTTCGGTGATGACGAGCGTCGCGTCGTCGCAGCGGTGGTCGAGGGACCAGCTGTGCAGGGTGTCGCGGGTGAAGGACCGGGCTCGTGCGAAACCCTCCCGGCTGCACTCGACACGCAGGGCGGTCGAGGCGGACAGGGCCCCCGAGAACCGGGTCAGTGTCCCCGGCACCGAGGACGGGCTCCCGTACGACGCGGCCGTGTACGGGCCGGCCGGCGAGGACTGGCCCGCCCCGGGAGCGCCCGCGTGCGCCGCAGCCCCACTCGGCGGCCGGAGCACGTGCTGCGCAGGTGATGACACGGCATCTCCCCGATGCGACGTCAGGACGCGACGCCAGCCCGGGGGTTGACGCCGCAGCTATTATCCACGCTGAAGGCGCTCGCGTGCAATTGCACGAGAAATTGCGTGAGAATCCAGCCGTTGTGGGTACGCAAGCCGGGGCGAGTGCGGTCGAAGGGACGCGGCCGCGCTCGGACGAACGGCCGGCACACCGTGCGCGGCGGGGAACGAGAACAGCAAGGAGACTGCGGTGCCACCAGTGCGGAACGGAGTGCAGGCCAGCTCGTTGGAAGCCTGCTGGGTGAAGAGCCGGCACAGCAACGCCGAGGGCAACTGCGTCGAAGTCGCTCCCCTCGTCGACGGCGGGATCGCGATGCGCAACTCCCGTGACCCCGACGGACCCGCCCTCGTCTACACCTCGGCGGAGATCGCGGCCTTCCTGGCCGGAGCCAAGGACGGCGAGTTCGACCACCTGTTGTGAGGGGGCGGTGACGACCCGCCCGCGGCGCGACGCCCTCGGGGTGAAGCGGAGCCCAACTCCCTACTTCTGCGGGGGTGCTGCGGGCGGATGCGTGAAGGCCCGGTGAAGTGCGATAGTGTAAGTCGCCCTTGTGCCGGTCTGCTGGGAGTCAGGATGTCCGCCGCGTCGCATCGCATCTCCCGCCTGGAACCCTATCTGGACAGGCCCGAGCCCGCGCCGACTCTGCTGAAGATGCTGGTCGGTGTGCAGCTCGCCGGCTTCCGCGAGGACGCCCGGCTCGCCCAGGACCAGGCGGCGCGCGCTGTCGGGTTCAGTGCCGCGAAGTTGTCCCGCATCGAGTCGGGCAAGGGCCGCCGCCCGCCGACGGAGAGCGACGTCCGCGCGCTGCTGGAGCTGTACGGCACCGACGACTACGAAGCCTCCGTGCTGCTCAAGCTGTTGCAGCGGGCGGGGGAGCCGGGCTGGTGGCAGCGGTACGACAAGAGGCTGATGCCCGAGTGGTTCGACCGGCTGGTCGGGCTGCAGGAGGCCGCCGCCACCATCCGTACCTTCGAGATCCAGTACGTGCCCGGCCTGCTGCAGACACCCGCCTACACCCGGGCTGTGGTGGAGCGCGGCCTGCCCAACGCACCCTCCGCCGAGGTGGAGCGACGCGTCGAACTGCGCAGGCACCGCGCCCGGTTGGTGTCGCGGCCCGACGCCCCGCAGCTGTGGGCGATCATCGACGAGTCCGTGCTGCTGCGCGTGCTCGGCAGTACCGAGGTGATGCGGGAACAGCTCGCGCACCTGGTCGAGATGGCTGAGCGTTCCAACGTGACCTTGCAGATCGTGCCGTTGAGCGTCACCAACGCCTCGGCACCGGCCATTCCGATCACGTATCTGCGCTTCGGCGGCCTCGACCTCCCCGACGTGGTCTACCTGGAGCACATCAAGAGCGCGAACTTCCTTGAGGACCGCGACGAGACCGAGGAGTACCGGATCGCGCTGGACCGGCTCGCGGACGAGGCGCTCAAGCCCCGTGACTCGCTGGAGCTGCTGCGGCAGACGATGGAGCAGCGCTACCCGTGACGCACGGATGCCTCGCGCGGGACGAAGGCCGTCCCGCGCGAGGCATCCGCTTGGTCACTTCTCCAGCGGGATCCGTCCGACACCGCCGAACTCGATCCACTCGTGCGTGAGCTGACGGGGCGCGACCTCGGTGTCCGGTCGCCAGGTGGACACCTCCACGAGCCCCGGCTCCAGGATCTCCAGCCCCTCGAAGTACGTCTCCACGTCCTTCGGTTCGCGCACGCGGCCCCAGTTGCCGTGGGTCGCCTGGTCCATGAAGTCCGTGACGAAGGCGCGGACCTCCGGGTCCTCGCTGACCAGCTGGCACATCACCATGAAGCTGCCGGGCGCCAGTCGTTCCCGCACGCGGCGGGCCACCGCCAGCGGCCCGTCCGTGTCGCTGTTCGGGATGCAGTGGAAGACCGAGTTGAAGAGCACGCACACCGGCTCGGAGAAGTCGATGAGCCGCTTGGTGTCGGCGTGCCCGAAGATCTGGTCGGTCTCGCGCATGTCCGCGTGAATGACGGTCGTCCGCTCGTCCTGCTCCAGGAGCGCACGGCCGTGGACCAGCACCATCGGGTCGTTGTCCACGTAGACCACGTGAGTCGTGGGGTCGATGCGCTGGGCGACCTGGTGCACGTTGTCCTGCGTCGGCAGGCCGGATCCGTGGTCCAGGTACTGCCGGATGCCGTACTCCTCGGAGAGGGTTTTCACGACCCGCTGGAGGAAGCGCCGGTTGTTCAGGGCCAGGCGGCGCGTGCTGGGCACGACCTTGTCGAGCTCCTCGCACGCGGCGCGGTCGGCCGCGTAGTTGTCCTTGCCGCCCAGGTAATGGTCGTACATGCGCGCTGCCGTCGGCACGTTCGCGTCGATCTCGGTGGACAACTGCTTCTCGGAGTGCATCGTTCCCCCTGCAAGGTGCCGCGCCAACGGACTGGCTGGACAGGAAGTACATCCTAGGGAGCGGGAGTTGGGCGGTGCCAGCCCACTGGCGAAGGTGCCAACGATCGAACGACAAGATGATTGCCGACCGTGCCGCCCGTGTGCCTTATGTGACTGGATACGAACTTTGAGTCACCGGCATCCGGACGGGTACCCGCAGACGACAGCGTCGTCCTCTGTGGGAGGTGGGACCGTGGGCACTCCGGCTGACCGGATCGCGGACGTCTGGGGCTCGCGCACACCGTACGAGCCCGGGACCACCTGGCCGTCCCGGACCGACACCCACCTCGCGGAAGGGATCGGCGAGCAGGACGTGGAGCGGTGGGTGCAGGCCGCCTCGCTGCTGCACTCCAACGGCGACGCGATGGACATCGCGGTGCGCGAGGGCCGCATCGTGGGCGTGCGGGGCCGGGCCGCGGACCGGGTGAACCGCGGACGCCTGGGCCCCAAGGACCTCTACGGCTGGCAGGCCAACGCCTCCCCGGACCGGCTCACCAGGCCGCTGATCCGCGAGGACGGCGGGCTGGTGGAGTGCGACTGGGACACGGCCATGGACCGGATCACGTCCAGGACCCGGCACCTGCTGGACGACAGGGGCCCGGGCTCGATCGGCTTCCACACCACCGGGCAGCTTTTCCTGGAGGAGTACTACATGCTGGCCGTCCTCGCCCGCTCCGGCATCGGCACCCACCACCTGGACGGCAACACCCGGCTCTGCACGGCGACGGCCGCCGAGGCCCTGAAGGAGACCTTCGGGTGCGACGGGCAGCCCGGCTCCTACGAGGACATCGACCACGCCGACACCGTCGCCCTGTTCGGTCACAACATGGCGGAGACGCAGACGGTGCTGTGGATGCGCCTGCTGGACCGCCTGGAGGGGGGCGACCCGCCCCGCCTGCTGTGCGTGGACCCGCGCTACACCCACGTCGCCCGGCGGGCCGAAGTGCATCTGGCCCCCCCGTGGCGGGCACGAACGCCGCACGGCACCGCGCCGACCACGAGTTCCACCCCGTCGCCCTGGACATCGCCCGCTGGTCCCGTGAACACGCCGCACGTCTCGCCGACGCGGGGCGCGACCACGGCCTCGATCTGCCCGGTCCCCGGGACCACCCGTCGACCGGGGGGCTGGCCGCACTCCGGGAGAAGGCCTCGGAAGCCCTCGGCCGGCGCCCCGAGACCGGACTGCTCCTGCTGAACGATCTGCGGGACCTGCACCTGGCGGCCGCACGGAACTCGCTGCACTGGGAGATGCTCGCCCAGGTGGCACAGGCCGTCCGGGACGAGCGGCTCCTGGTGCTCGTCGGCGACTGTCATCCACAGACGCTGCGGCAGCTCCGCTGGACCAACACGATGATCAAGATCCTGGCCCCGCAACTCCTGGCCAGTGTCTGACCGGGGCCGCCATCTTCGCCCCGGCCGCCGTCGCCAGGGTCGTCGCCCTCACGGTCCCCGTCGGTGCGCGGAGATCAGGGACCGGTATCAGTGGTAGCTGTCCTTGGGTGTCCGCTGCTGCGTGGCGCAGTCGACGCGGACGATGCCGAAGCGCTTGCCGTAGTCGAACGCCCATTCGGAATATCCAGGAGCGACCGCAGCCCACCTCGCGCACTCCGGCCGCCCTCAGTGCCCGCACGGCCAGGCCGTGCCCGACCAGCGGGTGATGGGAGGCGGCCGGCGCCCCGTGGCCCTCGCGGGCGCCGGGGGCGTGCCGGCCGACGGAGTAGCCGGGGAAGGCACTGCACCACGGCTCGTTGAGGGTGATCCAGCGCGGTACCCGGTCGCCCATGACGTCACCGGTGTCCCCGTTCGCCACCCGCGCCGGCCACGAAGCCGGGCGGAAAACTCGGGAAGTCAGTCATGTCCTCAACCACGCCCAGAGGCAGCCACGGTATAGCCCGGGGCGATCGAGAGCGGCGCGCGGAGAGCGGCACCGGCGCCCTGCGCCCGCTACGTGAACCGCTAATCTGGAAATGCGAGAATCGATCGGAATTCGAGGGAGTGTCCGCAACCACTATTCTCACGGCTCCGGCCGCTTTTCCCAGGAGAAACTCATGGGCGACTACTACGATCTCGGCACCTACAGCCGTCCCGTCACCACGTCCTCCGCCGAGGCTCAACTCTGGTTCGATCGCGGCCTGATGTGGACGTACGCCTTCCATCACGAGGAGGCGGTCGCCTGCTTCGAAAAGGCGACGGTGGCCGATCCGGAGTGCGCGATGGCCTATTGGGGCATCGCTTACGCGCTCGGTCCGAACTACAACAAGCCCTGGGAATTCTTCGACGGCGAGGAACTGGTGGAAACCGTCGAACGTACGCACGCCGCCGTCGAACAGGCCCATGAGAAGGCCGCCCGCTCCACCCCGGTCGAGAAGGCCCTCATCGGCGCACTGCGGGCCCGCTACCCGCAGTCGCAGGCCGTCGAGGACTGCTCGGTGTGGAACGAGCCCTACGCGGACGCGATGCGCGTGGTCTACGAACTGGCGCCCGGCGACCCGGACATCGCCACCCTCCACGCCGACGCCGCGATGAACCTCACCCCCTGGCAGCTGTGGAACCTCAAGACCGGGCAGCCGGCCGAGGGTGCCCGGACCACCGAGGCCAGGACCGTGCTGGAAGGCGCCCTCGCCACCGAGGCCGGCGTGCGCCACCCGGGGATCCTGCACCTGTACGTCCACCTGATGGAGATGTCCCCGACCCCGGAGCAGGCCCTCACCGTCGCCGACCGCCTGCGCCGCCTCGTGCCCGATGCCGGGCACCTGCTGCACATGCCCTCGCACCTGGACGTCCTGTGCGGCGACTACCGCCAGGTGGTCTCCGCCAACAGCGACGCGATCGCCGCCGACGAGAAGTACTACCGGCGGTCCGGCGCCATGAACTTCTACACCCTGTACCGGGCGCACAACCACCACTTCAAGATCTACGGCGCCATGTTCCTCGGCCAGGCACAGGTTGCCCTCGACACCGCCGCTCGGCTGGAAGCCGCCATCCCCGAGGACCTGCTTCGCGTCCAGAGCCCCCCGATGGCCGACTGGCTGGAGGCCTTCCTGGCCATGCGCGTGCACGTCCTGATCCGCTTCGGCCGCTGGGCCGAGATCCTCGAACTGCCCGCCCCCGCCGACCCGGAGC
The DNA here is from genome assembly GCF_019733245.1 of Streptomyces sp. WAC04114. Classification (NCBI taxonomy): domain Bacteria; kingdom Bacillati; phylum Actinomycetota; class Actinomycetes; order Kitasatosporales; family Streptomycetaceae; genus Streptomyces; species Streptomyces sp. WAC04114. The sequence goes on along the minus strand of NZ_JAIGQA010000002.1, from coordinate 132,842 downwards.
TCTACGCGACGACCGTCGCCATGCGGCACTACGCCCGGGGCGTCGCCCTCTCCGCGACCGGCGAGGTCGACCGGGCGGAGGCCGAACGCGAGCTGTTCCGCGCGGCGGTGGGCCGGGTGCCCGCGACGCGGATGCTGTTCAACAACACCTGCGAGGACATCCTCGCCATCGCCTCCGCCATGTTGGACGGCGAACTCGAGTACCGCGGGGGTCGGCACGACCTCGCCTTCGCCGCCCTGGAGCGCTCCATCGAGCTGGACGACAACCTGCCCTACGACGAGCCCTGGGGCTGGATGCAGCCGACCCGTCACGCCTACGGCGCGCTGCTGCTGGAACAGGGTCGCGTGGCGGAGGCGGAAGCCGTCTACCGTGCCGACCTCGGCCTCGACGACACCCTGCCCCGCCCGCTCCAGCACCCGAACAACGTATGGGCCCTGCACGGCTTCCACGAGTGCCTGCTCCGGACGGGCAAGACCGGCGAGGCGGCCCTGGTGGCCCACCAGCTCAAGCTCGCGACCGCGCTGGCCGACGTACCGATCCACGCGTCCTGCTACTGCCGCCTGGACGCCACACCCGGCCCGCAGGAGGCCGACGGGTGCTGCCACTGACCGCCGTCCGCCTCCGTGGTGGTCCGCCGGCACGTTTGAGCTGCCCTTTCAGGGTCACTCGTGTGGTGATCCCGTAGTCGGACACGACTTGGAGTGAACGAACCGTGGCTGGAGACCAGAAGGGCAAGGCCAAGGCCGAGCAGGCCAAGGGCAAGGTCAAGGAGACGATCGGGCGTGCGGTGGGCAACGAGCGCCTGACAGCCGAGGGCCGGGCCGAGCAGTCGAAGGGCGACGCTCGCCAGGCCAAGGAGAAGACCAAGGACGTCTTCAAGCACTGAGGTCACGTGGTGGTGCCGCGTCCCCGTGACGGACGCGGCACACCGTCCTGGTCAACGGTTCGAGGGAGATCCGCTCCGCGCACGCCGTGAGTCCCAGACCGGCCGCGCGCTGATCGCGCAGCACATGGACATGTGCATGGACATGGACATGGACATGTCGATCGGATAGTTCCCGCTCCACGTCTCCACCCTCAGACACGGATACCGCCTCGCCCGGCAGGGCCGCGACCCGTGTACTCACGCCTGGCGGCACGGGGGAGTCGCGACGCCTACCGGCTTCGGCTGCCGGTTCCCAACTCGCCCCACCTCTTGACGTGTTGATTGCCGTCCCGCCACACCGCGTGATCCCTACACGAAGGTGACGGTGCGGCGGGACGCGACCGGCGGCACCAAGGCCCACATTGTCTCCGTGGCCAGCGAAGACGGCTCACAGGAGCGGGAGTACCGCATCGAGCCGACCCGCCGGTGACACACGAAAGCGCGGGGCCCGCACGCCCCGCGCTCTCGTCTTCCCGGGGTCAGACCGCCGGGGCCGGGTACGTCGGGTACTCCACGCCGGAGACGTGCTGCACGACGCGGATGACCTGGCACGAGTAGCCGAACTCGTTGTCGTACCACAGGTAGAGGATCGCGTTGTCGCCGTCGACCTTGGTGGCGCCGGCGTCGACGATCGAGGCGTGGCGCGAGCCGATGAAGTCGCTGGAGACCGCGTCGGGAGCCGTGGTGAAGTCGATCTGGCGCTTGAGCGGCGAGGTCAGGGAGACGTCGCGGAGGTGGTCGAGGACCTCCTCGCGGGTGGTCTCGCGGCCGAGCCGCAGGCTGAGGATCGCGATCGAGACGTCCGGGACCGGGACGCGGATCGAGCTGCCGGTGATCGGCGCCTTGAGGTCGGGCAGCGCCTTGGCGACGGCGGAGGCGGCACCGGTCTCGGTGATGACCATGTTGAGCGGCGCGGACCGGCCGCGACGGTCGGCCTTGTGGTAGTTGTCCAGCAGGTTCTGGTCGTTGGTGAACGAGTGAACCGTCTCGACGTGGCCGCGCTGGACCCCGAACTCGTCGTCCATCGCCTTCAGCGGCGGCACGATCGCGTTCGTGGTGCAGGACGCGCAGGACAGGATCTGCTCGTCCGGCTTGATCGTGTCGTGGTTGACGCCGTGCACGATGTTGGGGACGTCACCCTTGCCGGGCGCGGTCAGCACGACCTTGTCGATCCCGGGGCGCAGGTGCTGGGACAGGCCCTCGCGGTCGCGCCACTTGCCGGTGTTGTCGATGAGGATGGCGTCCTTGATGCCGTACGCCGTGTAGTCGACCTCGGACGGGTCGTTGGCGTAGATCACCTTGATGGCGTTGCCGTTGGCGACGATCGTGCTGTTCGCCTCGTCGACGGTGATCGTGCCCTGGAACTGGCCGTGGATCGAGTCGCGGCGCAGCAGCGAGGCGCGCTTGACGATGTCCTGCTCGCCCCCTCCGCGCACGACGATGGCCCGCAGCCGCAGACCGTTGCCCGAGCCGGCCTTCTCGATGAGCAGACGGGCCACGAGCCGGCCGATGCGGCCGAAGCCGTAGAGGACGACGTCCCGGCCCTCACGGCGCTCGATCTTGTTGGTGCCCGTGGCACCGGCGACGGCCTCAGCGGTGAACTCGGCGACCGACAGGCCCCGGTCGTCGGCCTGGTAGGCCTCGGCGAGCAGGCCGATGTCGATCTGGGAGGGGCCGAGATCGAGCGTGGTGAGAGCCTGCAGGAACGGCAGGGTGTCGGTGACCGACAGCTCCACGCCGGCGATCTGCCGGGCGAAACGGTGGGTCTTGAGGATGCTCACCACCGACTTGTTCACCAGGGAGCGGCTGTGCAGCAGGACGGTCACGTCCTGCTCGCGGTGCAGCTTCCCGATGATCGGGATCATCGACTCCGCGATCTCCTCGCGGATCTTCCAGTTGGTGAACGAGTCGTCGTTGACAGTCACGAGTCCATCTTTCGAGCTAGGCGGCGCTCATATGTTAAACCGTCGATTTCCCGATCTTGAAGGGGGTGCCTCCGGTCCCCGTTCCGCGGGCGCTCCGCGCGCCCCTGAGGGCAGGGCTTGAGACGATCGAAAGCGGATCTTCCGAGCGAAAGGGGTGCCCATGGACTACGACTCCGTCGCCGATGAGCTGTACGCCCTGCGCCCGGAGGAGTTCACCGCCGCCCGGGCCTCCGCCATGGCCTCCGCCCGCACCGCCGGTGACCGGGAACTCGCCGAGCGGATCCGCACGTTGCGCAAGCCCAGCCTCGCCGCCTGGGTCAGCAATCTCCTGGTCCGCAGCAGTCCCGGGGAGGTCGAGCCGCTGCTGCGCCTGGGGGAGGGGCTGCGCCAGGCTCACCAAGACCTGGACGGCACGCAGTTGCGCGAGCTGAGCCGCCGCCGGCACGCGCTCGTCCGCGCCCTGTCCCTCCAGGCCCGGCAGCTCGCCAAGGAGGCCGGACATCCGATCGGCGAGAGCGTGCAGCGCGAGGTCGAGAACACGCTGCACGCCGTCCTGGCCGACCCCGAGGCCGCCCGGGCCTGGGCGGGCGGCCGCCTGGCCAAGCCGCTCGCCGCGACCGTCGGCTTCCCCGCCACCGCCGAGGGCGCCCGGCCGCAGCGCCCCGCACCCGCACCCGCCCCGACCCCCTCCCGTCCCGGCAAGAAGAAGAGCGAGCAGCACCGACGCAAGCTCGCCCAGGCCCGGGACGAGGTCGCGGCCGCCGAACGCGAGCTGCGGGAGCTCCAGGACGAGGCGGACACCGCGGGCCAAGCGGTGGCGGACGCGAAACAGCAGGTGGACGGCCTCCAGCGACGCGTCGAGGAGCTCACCGGCGAACTGGAACGGGTCAGGGGCGAACACCAGCAGGCCCGCTTCGCCGAACGGGCGGCCCGGGAGCGGGCGCGCACCGCCGAGCGCCGCGCCCGCGAGGCCGGCCGCAAGGCCGCGACGGCCACCGCCCGGCTCGAACGCCTGACCTCACCCTCGTCGGACGCATGACCGGCGGACCGACACGGCGGTGCGCGACCCCCGGCGCCCGCCGGAGCGCCATCATGACGACTGTGACTGAGCTCACACGCTGCAAGTAAGCCGCCCCGCAAAGGCTCCACGCGCGACACCAAAATTGAACCGTTCGTTTTCTTGAACCACTCGTGTTTGTGTGACTAGGTTGGACGCATGACCGCATCCGGGAACCCGACCACAGCCGAGGAGCTGCGTGGTGCCGGCCTGAGAGTGACGGCCGCCCGCGTCGCGCTGCTCGAGGCCGTGCGGGACGGTGACCACCTCGGCGCCGAGGCGATCGCCTCCGAGGTGCGCGGCCGTGTGGGCCACATCTCCGTCCAGGCCGTCTACGAGGGGCTGCACGCACTCACCGCGGCGGGCCTCATACGCCGCCTCGACCCACCCGGCAGCCCGGCCCTCTACGAGGGGCGGGTCGGCGACAACCACCACCACCTCGTGTGCCGGTCGTGCGGAGCCGTCGCCGACGTCGACTGCGCGGTCGGTCACGCCCCCTGCCTGACGGCGTCCGACGACCGCGGTTTCGCCGTCGACGAGGCCGAGGTCATCTACTGGGGCCTGTGCCCCGCCTGCTCCACCGCCCGCAGCAACTGAGCACGTGGTCTCCCCGAGCGTTCCGGAGCACCTCTGATCCACCCGAGCGTTCCCGAGCACCTCTGATCCACCCGAGCGTTCCCGAGCACCTCTGATCCACCCGAGCGTTCCCGAGCACGTGATCCACCCGAGCACCGTGATCCACCCCGTCCGGAAGGATTTCCATGACTGAGAACCACGACGCGATCGTCACCGACTCCAAGTCGGAGGAGGCGGGAGGCGGTTGCCCCGTGGCGCACGGCCGCGCCCTGCACCCGACCCAGGGCGGCGGCAACCGCCAGTGGTGGCCCGAGCGGCTCAACCTGAAGATCCTCGCCAAGAACCCCGAGGTGGCCAACCCCCTCGGCGGGGACTTCGACTACGCCGCGGCGTTCCAGGCCCTCGACCTCGCGGCCGTGAAACGCGACATCGCCGAGGTGCTCACCACCTCGCAGGACTGGTGGCCGGCCGACTTCGGCAACTACGGCCCGCTGATGGTCCGTATGGCCTGGCACAGCGCGGGCACCTACCGCATCAGCGACGGCCGCGGCGGCGCCGGCGCCGGTCAGCAGCGCTTCGCCCCGCTCAACAGCTGGCCGGACAACGGCAACCTCGACAAGGCCCGCCGTCTGCTGTGGCCCGTGAAGAAGAAGTACGGCCAGAGCATCTCCTGGGCCGACCTCATGATCCTCACCGGCAACGTCGCCCTGGAGCAGATGGGCTTCGAGACCTTCGGCTTCGCCGGCGGTCGCGAGGACGTCTGGGAGCCCGAGGAGGACGTGTACTGGGGCCCCGAGACCACCTGGCTCGACGACAAGCGTTACACGGGTGACCGCGAGCTGGAGAACCCGCTCGGCGCCGTCCAGATGGGCCTCATCTACGTCAACCCCGAGGGCCCCAACGGCAACCCGGACCCGATCGCCGCGGCCCGCGACATCCGCGAGACGTTCCGCCGCATGGCGATGAACGACGAGGAGACCGTCGCCCTGATCGCCGGCGGTCACACCTTCGGCAAGACCCACGGCGCGGGCCCGGCCGACAACGTCGGCGCCGACCCCGAGGCCGCCTCCATGGAGGAGCAGGGCCTGGGCTGGCGCAGCACCTACGGCACGGGCAAGGGCGGCGACGCCATCACCTCCGGCCTCGAGGTCACCTGGACCAGCACGCCCACCCAGTGGAGCAACGGCTTCTTCAAGAACCTCTTCGAGTTCGAGTACGAGCTCGAGCAGAGCCCGGCCGGCGCCAACCAGTGGGTGGCCAAGGACGCCCCGGAGATCGTCCCGGACGCGCACGACTCCTCGAAGAAGCACCGTCCGAAGATGCTCACCACGGACCTGGCGCTTCGCTTCGACCCGATCTACGAGCCCATCTCCCGCCGGTTCTACGAGAACCCCCAGGAGTTCGCGGACGCCTTCGCCCGCGCCTGGTTCAAGCTGACCCACCGTGACATGGGCCCGAAGTCGCTGTACCTCGGCCCGGAGGTCCCGGCCGAGACCCTGATCTGGCAGGACCCGCTGCCCGAGGCCGAGGGCGAGCCCATCGACGACGGTGACATCGAGACCCTCAAGACCAAGCTCCTCGAGTCGGGTCTGTCCGTCTCGCAGCTGGTGTCCACCGCGTGGGCCTCGGCGTCCACCTTCCGTGGCAGCGACAAGCGCGGCGGCGCCAACGGCGCCCGTATCCGCCTCGAGCCGCAGCGTGGCTGGGAGGTCAACGAGCCCGACGAGCTGGCGCAGGTCCTGCGGGTGCTGGAGGGCATCCAGCAGGAGTTCAACTCCGGCTCCGGCGCCAAGAAGGTCTCCCTGGCCGACCTGATCGTCCTCGGCGGCACCGCCGCGGTCGAGAAGGCCGCCAAGGAAGCCGGCTTCCAGGTGCAGGTCCCCTTCACCGCGGGCCGCGTGGACGCGACGGAGGAGCACACCGACGCCGAGTCCTTCGAGGCGCTCGAGCCGACCGCCGACGGGTTCCGCAACTACCACGGCAAGGGCAACCGCCTGCCGGCCGAGTTCCTGCTCCTGGACCGCGCGAACCTGCTGACGCTGAGCGCCCCCGAGCTGACCGTCCTGGTCGGTGGCCTGCGCGTGCTGGGCGCCAACCACCAGCAGTCCCAGCTCGGTGCCTTCACCAAGACGCCCGGCTCGCTGACCAACGACTTCTTCGTCAACCTGCTCGACCTGGGCATCACGTGGAAGTCGACGTCCGAGGACCAGACCACGTTCGAGGGCCGCGACGCCGCCACGGGCGAGGTCAAGTGGGCCGGCTCCCGCGCCGACCTGGTCTTCGGCTCGAACTCCGAGCTGCGTGCCCTCGCCGAGGTCTACGCGAGCGACGACGCGAAGGAGAAGTTCGTCCACGACTTCGTCGCGGCGTGGGTCAAGGTCATGAACCTGGACCGGTTCGACCTGGTCTGATCACCCCCGCATCACAGGACGCCCGGGCCGGCCGGCCCGGGCGTTTCCGTCGTTGCCTGAGGGGTTCTTTTCCTGAGGGACCGTCAAAGGCCGTTCAAGGCAAGAACATCACTCACCCAACTCTCACCATGAAACGGCAAGGATCCCGGCCGGCCGCGCGATCGGGCATACGTTCTGGCCGTGAACTCACATGCCACCTCCCACAGAGGCACCGGCCCCGAACCGCACCCCTTCGCCGGTGCACGGCCGACCACCGGCGGCACCGCCCGCCGCACCCTGCTGCGCACCGCGCTGACCGGGGCCGCGGCCCTCGGCACGGGCCTCGGTGCCACCGGCGCGGCCACCGCCGCCCCCGCCGACCCCGGCACGTCAGCGCCGCGCCCCGGCACCCCGGACGAAGCCCTGAGGGAGCTGGCCGCGGGCAACCGCCGCTGGCGCACCTACCGGGAACGCCACCCGCACGAGAACCCCGCCATCCGGCGGACGTTGACCACCTCCCAGCACCCCTTCGCGGTCGTGCTCGGCTGCATCGACTCGCGCGTACCCCCGGAGCTGGTCTTCGACCAAGGGCTGGGAGACCTGATGACCGTGCGCACCGCCGGTGAGGTGCTGGACGAGGCCGTGCTCGGCAGCGTCGCCTTCGGCGTCCTGGAACTCGGCATACCGCTGGTCGTCGTCCTCGGTCACCAGTCGTGCGGCGCGGTGCGTGCCGCCGTGGCGGCGGAGCAGTCGGGGGAGCACCTGCCGGCTCACATGCAGTACTTGGCCGACCAGATACGCCCGGCCATAGACCACGGTCAGGAGGGGGACGCCAGGATCGACGCGACCGTGAGCGCCAACGTCCGGCTCGTACGCTCCCGGCTGGCCGCCGAGCCCGAGCTCGCCGCCAGGATCGCCACCGGCAGGCTGGCGATCGTCGGCGCCCGCTACGAACTGACGACCCAGGCCGTGAACCGCCTCGCCTGAGACGCCCGCCCGGTCCGCCGCACGCGGCGGCGGACCGGGCCACCCCGTCACACCCGGAGCGGATTGAAGCGGGCCGCGGCCATCAGGTACCAGGCGGTCGCCCCGGTGTGCCGGTACGGGTAGTAGCCAAAGCCGAACCCCGTGTCCAGCGGACTGCTCGCGGATACCACCCCGGCACGCTCGGGCAGGGCTCTGCCCCCGACGGTCTGCGTGCCGCCCAGACGGTCCTGGGCCTGTTCGATCGAGTCGAGCAGCCGCCGTGCGCGTGCCTCGTCACCACGGGCCCCGCGGTCGCGCAGGGCGAGCGCGAGATGCGCCGTCCCCTCGAACCACACGCCGTTGCGGTCGGGCTTGGGCTGGCCGTCGGCGATCGGTGCGCCCTCGTTGGCGAGCAGGCTCGCCGAGCTGAACGTGACGCCCTCGTACGACTGCCCCGCGGGCACCGTGCTGTTGGTGCGACCGGAGTGATCCAGGACGGCCAGCTCCGCCACGGCCCAGTCCAGGGAGCGGGAGTGGCGGCGTGAGTCCAGCGCGAGATGCGTCCAGGTCTGCGTGTCCTCGGGGATCGGGGACTTGTTGACCGTCACACCGTCGTTCGTGCCGGTGTAGAAGAAGCCCCCGGACGGCTCCCACATCCGCTGCACGAACGCCTCGGCCCGGGACTGCCGCTCCCGCCACACCCGGTCGCCGGTGAGCAGGGCCAGCCGCCCGAAGAGGCAGACCAGATCGGTGTTGTGCTCGGTCGAGGTGAACGGCAGCTTCTGGTTCGCCCCGTCGACCCCGAACTTGTAGCCGCCCAGGGGCTCGTCGGTCCGGCCGGTCCGCTCGATCCACTCGCCGATCCGGACGGCACCTGTGAGGAAGCGGCGCGCTCCGGTGCGGCGGGCGAGGGCGCTCAGCGCGATGCCCGCCCAGGCCATGTCGCCCACGGCCGTGCCGGTGAAGCCGAACTGTGTCCCGACGTTGGCCGTGCCGTCCGCCCGTACGAAGCCGTCGGGCTGGAGCGAGCCGTCGTAGAAGGTGTACGGCCCGGTGTTGTAGGCCTGCCGGAGCCTGCCGTCCTCGTGAGCGGGGTCGTGGTCCTGGGCGTAGAGCAGGGCGTCGCCCAGGGTATTGGCCCTGGTCAGGCCGGCCGGGGTCCGGGACGCGAGGTGGGCGAGGATCGCGAGGGCGTTGTCGTAGGTGAACGCGGTGCTGAACAGGCCCGCCTGGTCGGTGTAGCTCTGGGTCAGGCGGGTGCGGCCGTGGTCGGGGTAAGCGTCCATGGCGGCGGCGATGAAGGCGTGCCCCCGGGCGGGGCTCGACGAGGGGCGCGCACCGGCGGGGCCGGCCGCGAGGGCCTGGCCCGTACCCGCGGCGGTGAGCCCCGCGGCACTGATGCCGAGTCCGGCACCGATGAGCGAACGCCGGCTGAGGGCCGGGCCTTGTCTGCCAGTCATGGATCTCCCTTGAGAGCGCTCTCAATCAGTGGCCGCTCATTGTGCTGGCGCTCCGGATCGGGGTCAACGCTTCGGTCGGAAGGGAGAGTTGCCGGGGGAGGCGGACAGGGACCGGGTCACTCGCAGACGATCTCGTCACGCGGCGTGTAGTGCGTGCGGTACGACTCCCGCTTCACTTCCCGGCCGTCGTCGTAGAACACCCGCTCCACGGTCACGTCGAAGCCTTCGAGCGGCGTCTGCGGCACGCACTCCTTGTCGTCGCTCACCTTCTTCTCCGGCTTCGTCACGTTCTCGCGCGGACCCGTGAGCGACTTGATCTCGTCGTACGTGCGGGTGCCGAGGAAGGAGACGGTCACGGAGGTGTCCGTGGACTCGGCCTGGATGTAGATGGCCTTGCCGGAGTCGTTGGTGAACCGCAGGTCCAGGCTGCCCCAGGCGACCGTCGCCTCGCGGCCCTCCGGGTAGCGCTCGATGTAGAACGAGTGCGCCCCGTGTTCCACCGGCTTGACCCCGGCGAAGAACAGCGCGTTGTACAGGGTCGTCGCCACGGACGAGACGCCACCGCCGGACGCCTTCTGGAACTTGTCGTCGAGGATGATGATGCCGTCCATGAAGCCGTTGGCCTCGGTGCGCGCACCGACGGTCCGGTTGAAGCTCCAGGTCTCGCCCGGATCGACCACGGAGCCGTTGATGAGTTCCACCGCCCGGCCGATGTTCTTCGTGCGGTACTCGGCTGCCTCGAAGTTGACGGTGAAGGACGACATCTTCTCCGTCAGCCCCAGCTCCGCGGCGTTCTCGCGGGTCACCTCCGGCTGGGTCCGGAGCACCTCCACCTCGCCGCCGCGGTCGGCGCCCGACTTGGTGAGCAGCGGCAGTACTGCCTTGCCGAGAGCCTTGTCGCTGACCGCCTGGCCCACCGTGGCGTCCTCGGTGACCACGGCCCTGTCGCCCTCCGGCCGCAGCTTCGCGTTCTCTGCGGTCCTGGTGATGTCGTCGAGAGGGCCGGCCACGGCGGCTTCGGTGCGCAGGCCCTTCGCGTCGAGCTCCGGTCTCAGTGCGCCGCTGCTGTCCGGCCGCATGGTCAGATGCTCGCCCAGTGTCTCCTGGCCGACCGTGAACCGCTTGCCCGCGGCGGTGAGCGTGACGGGGCCCGACATGGCCGGCTCCGCGAAGCCGCGCACCGCCCGCCGTACCTCGTCGGCGGTGACCTTCGGCCGGGTCTCGCTGGTGGGCAGGGGGGTGGGGGTCCCGGTGTGGCCGCGCAGGAAGGAGTCGCGCAGGGACCCGACCGCGGCGTTCACGTCCAGCGCGTACCCGGTCCGCGGTGCGACGGTCTTCACGTGCCCGTCGTCGAACGAGACGGCGCCGTCCCCGACCTTCTGGTCGAGCCCCTTCGCCAGCTGTCCCAGGGCCGCCCGGGCCTTGCCCTCATCGAGGTCGACGACGGGCTCGATGTCGCCGCCCGAGCGGAAGAGCCCGCCGAACACGCTGAGGGGATCTGCGCCGGTGCGCGCCGCCCGGTCGACGGTCTCCTGGACGTCGTAGGAGAGGCCCGCGCGCTCCGGGGCGATGCTGCCGGTGCGGTCACCGACCTTCACGGGCAGCTCCCGGGCGCCGGCCGCCCCGAGCTCGCGTTCCAGCTTCCGCACCGCTTCCGCGCGGCTCAGACCCCCGATCTCCACCCCGCGCACGGTGGTGCCGGAGTCGATGTGGCCGCCCGTGAGGACCAGCCCGGCCAGATACAGGCCGCCCACCCCCACGGCCAGCGCGCCGCCGGCCAGGGCGAGGGACGGGAGGGAGGTGATGCGCGGGACGGAGGCTGTACGGGGGCGCATGGGTCTCCTGAAGATCGATCGAGGGTGCACCCGTGACGCGACGCTGCTGCGGGCAAACACATCCAGCTATCCACACATCGGGGGCAAACCGATATGGCCCAGACCACTTATGCCCGAGATCATTCCGAAATCGGCAAAGCCGGGCCTCTCGCCCGACCCGGCCACAGAGTGGTAACGGCGAACAACGAAGGGGGCGTTGACACGGTCTAGGCCAACATGAAGATCTCTTTTCTGATTCACAACGCCTACGGAATCGGAGGCACGATCACCACCACGTTCAACCTGGCCGGAGCCCTGGCCGAGCGGCACGACGTGGAGGTCGTCTCCGCTTTACGGCACCGCGAGCACCCCAATCTCGTGCTCGATCCGCGGGTGCGGCTGCGGGCCCTGGTCGATCTGCGCAAAGAGGCGGATCATCCGCTTCACCAGAGACCGGCGAAGGTGTTCCCGCCCGCCGAGTACCGCCACCACCAGTACAGCGAGCTGACCGACCAGCGCATCGGAGAGTGCCTCGCGGCGCTCGACGCCGACGTCGTCATCGGCACCCGCCCGGGCCTCAACGTGCACATCGCCCGCCAGGCCCCGCAGCACGTGCTGCGCGTCGGCCAGGAGCACCTCACGCTCGACAACCACTCGCCGCGGCTGCGCACGGCCCTGCGCCGCGCCTACCGCCGCCTCGACGTGATCACCACCGTCACGGAGGCGGACGCCGCCGCCTACCGGCGCAAGATGTGGCTGCCCGGCGTCCATGTGGAGGCCCTCCCCAACAGCGTTCCCGACCCCGCCCTGCCGCCCGCCGACAGCACCGCCAAGGTGGTGATCGCCGCGGGCCGTCTGGTCCCGGTCAAGCGCTACGACCTCCTCATCGAGGCGTTCGCGCCGGTCGCCGCCGCGCACCCGGACTGGCAGCTGCGCATCTACGGCAAGGGCGAGGAGCAGCCCAGGCTGCGCGAGCTCATCGAGCGGCTCGGGCTGTGGAACAACGTGTTCCTGATGGGAGCCGCCACCCCCATGGAGGCCGAGTGGGCCAAGGGCTCGATCGGTGCCGCCGCGTCCAACTTCGAACCGTTCGGCATGACCATCGTCGAGGCCATGCGCTGCGGGCTCCCCGTCGTCAGCACCGACTGTCCCTACGGCCCCGGCGAGATCATCCAGGACGGGACCGACGGCCGGCTCGTACCGGTCGGGGACCGTGACGCACTCGCCGCCGCCCTGCTGGACCTCGTCGGCGACGACGAGCGCCGCCGCCGCATGAGCCGGGCCGCCCTGGACAACGCGCGCCGCTTCGCCCCCGGGCCCGTGGTCGCCCAGGCCGAACGCCTTCTGGAGACGGCTGCCGGGGCCAGGGGCACCCGCCGGGCCGCCACCTCGCAGGGCCACGGCACCGGCAGCGCCCTGGCCGGCCGGGTCCACGCCGCCCGCGACGCCGCCCACGCCGCCGCCTCCGGCGTACTGCGATCGATACGGAAGGGACGCCGATGAGCACGCCGGAGAACGAGATGACCAGCACGCACGAGCGCACGGCGGCCGGAAGGCCGAAGGGCCCGGCCGGGGCACCGGAAGGCGCGGCCGGAACGCCGGAGAGCCCGGCCGGGGGACCGGAAGGCGCCGCCGGAAGGCCGGAGAGCCCGGCCGGGGGACCGGAAGACGCCGCCGGAAGGCCGGAGAGCCCGGCCGGGGGACCGGAAGGCGCCGCCGGAAGGCCGGAGAGCCCGGCCGGGGCACCGGAAGACGCCGCCGAGACGCCCAAGAGCCCGGCCGGAGTGCCGGAAGGCGCGGCGACGAGCCCGCCGAACGACGCCCGCGACATCCACCCGCGCGCCCACTGCGCGGTCGACCCGGACGGCCGGATCACCTTCCGCCTCCCGCCGGCCTCCACCCCGCACCCCCAGCTGCTCCTGCGGCTGCGCCCCCAGAAGGGCCGTCCCGAGACGACCCTGCACGTCCTCGACCTGGCGCCCGACCCCGACCGGGGAGACGGCCGATGGCACGCCGTCCTGGAACCGCACCCGGTCCTCGACGAGGGCCGCTGGGACGTGTACCTGCTGCCGGAACCCGGAGCCGAACGCCGTCGGCTGCGCCCCGGCCTGCGGGACCTGCGCACCCTCGTCGACGGCCACCTGCGCGACCGCCCCTCGCCGGTCGCGGTCAGGATCCCGTACGTCACCAAGGACGGTTTCCTCGCCCTGCGGGCATGGCGGCGCACCGCCCACGCCGAGGCCCGCGCCATCGGTGTCGAGGGCCGGGCCCTGACGGTCACGGCCCGCCTGCACGGAGCCGAGCTCCACGAGGACGCCACCGTGCGGCTGCGCCTGCGAGGCACCGACACCGTGCGAACCCTCCGTCCCCGGGCCGATGACGACGGCAAGGGCTTCTCCTTCACGGCCGGCCCCGGGGATCTGACGGCGGACGGCGGGGGAGCGGGCCGGATCTGGGACGTCTTCGTCCGGCCCGCCGCCGACGCACCGCCGATCAGGGTCGCCCGGCTGCTCGACGACGTGGCGGACCGCAAGCACGTACACGTCTACCCGGCGATCGAGGCGGACGGATCAGCTTTCCGCCCCTACTACACCGTCGACAACGACCTCGCGATAGAGGTGACGTAAGACCGATTCCCCGAAATGCCCGAAATGAAATTCCGGGAGTTTCGGATCGTCGTTTCGTGGTACGCCCCGACAGCGATGTGTGGATTTTGTGTAAAGCGACGGCATAAGCGGTCACAGGCTCGTTCTCAACAGCCGCAAATCGGGAGGGGACTTGCGGCCATAACCAATCTCAAGTACCTAGATGAATCATGAACCTGTTCAACCGCGTGGTGCCGTCCCGCCGGCAGACACCGCTCCCCCCACAGCGCCCCACCGGCGCGCCGGCGTCCTCCGCCGCCGTGCTGCCGAACCCCAACCTGGCCGATCTGTCCGGTGAATGGGTCGTCGACCCCGCGCACAGCAGGATCGGTTTCTCCGTCCGGCACGCCATGGTGACCACCGTGCGCGGTTGTTTCCTGGAGTACGAAAGCCGCCTCTACTTCGACGCGTACGACCCCACACGGTCACGGGCCGACATCACTCTGTTCACCGCCAGCGTCGACACCGGAGTGGAACAGCGCGACGCGCACTTGGTGGGCCGCGACTTCCTGGACGCCGCCACCTATCCGCGTATGCGATTCACCAGCACGGCGGTCCAGCAGACGGGCGCCGACCTGTTCAGCATGTCGGGCGAGCTGACCATCAAAGGCGTCTCCCGCCCCGTGGTGCTCGACATGACGTACATCGGATATGTCACCGACCCCTTCGGCTATGACCGGGTCGGCTTCGACGGCACCACCACCATCAACCGCTCGGACTGGGGCCTGACGTACAACAGCAGGCTGGCCGAGGGCGGGGCGATGGTGAGCGAGAAGGTGCGGCTGCAGCTCGACATCGCCGCCATCCGCACGGCACCGTCGGGCGGCTGACCGCCCCGGGGCGCCTCACGACGCGGCGTCGGACCCGGTCACGACCTGGAACGTGGCCGGGCCGAGCGTGAGCACCCCGTCGCTCAGCGGGGTGCACCGCAGACCGCCCCGGCCGCGCAGGGCCCGCTGGGCACCCGGGCCGATGGTCACGTCCATCCAGGCGCAGGGCCGGGCGGGACGCTTCACGGCGAACTCCACCGGCCCGGCGCCGCAGTCGAGCGAGATCGTCGCCCCGACGAGGGAATCGATGTCGACCCCTCGCAGCAGGATGTTCCGGCGGGTGTGCCGCAGGTCGGCGCCGGCCGGGAGGTTCTCCGAGGCCATGATGGTCACCGCCGCGTTCCGATGGGCCGGCCGGGCGTAGTAGCGGTCGCCGACCAGTCCCAGCCCGCGCCGTACCTCCACCCGGGTGACCCGCTCGTCGGACGGGCCGGGGGAGGGGCCCTCGGACGGCCGTCCGGCCAGCCGGTGCGCGGGCGACACCAGCAGCTGCAGCACCTCCACCTCGGTCATGACGCCCACCCTACGTCCCGGTAGCCGGGGGTCGGCCGTCACTCCTCCTGCCGTCGCCCGAGCCGCCGTCCTCCACAGGGGCTCGGCCGTCCGCCTCTCCCGCGGTGAGGTGTTCCAGGACCTCGACCAGTTCCTGGCAGGCACGCTCCACGGACCGCCGCGTGTAGATCTGCTCGGTGATCACGGCGGACAGGATCAGGGCGGTGAGCGCCATCGCCCCGTTGAAGGCCTGCAGCTTCATCATCACCTCGACGCGGCTGAGCCGTTCGAACGGCCCGACCCGGTCGGTCGCCGCCACCGTGGTCATGACCGAGGCGAACAGGGCGCACGTCAGGCTGCCGGCCAGCTGGAACCGCAGGGCCGCCCAGATCAGCAGGGGGTAGATGAGGAACAGCAGACTGATCGAGCTGTGCGCGGCCAGCGGCACCAGACAGCAGGCGATGACCGCGAGCCCCGCGGCCTCCTTCCAGCGCGACATGCGCAGCGGCAGGCGTACGCGGGACAGCAGGAGCAGCACCGGCGTGACG
Organism: Streptomyces sp. WAC04114; assembly: GCF_019733245.1. NCBI lineage: Bacteria > Bacillati > Actinomycetota > Actinomycetes > Kitasatosporales > Streptomycetaceae > Streptomyces > Streptomyces sp. WAC04114. The sequence goes on along the minus strand of NZ_JAIGQA010000002.1, from coordinate 117,214 downwards.
ATGAGCACGCCCATCGCGTCACCGACCCACCAGGCGAGCCACACCGCCCAGAAGCCGGGCCATTCGATCCTGTCCGTGGCGATCAGGATTCCCGCGCCGGTGGTCGAGCTGATCAGCATGGCGGTGAACGCACCCAGGAACACCAGGGCCAGACCGTCCCGCAGCCGCGCGAGGTCGGTGCGGAAACCGGCCCGGCGCAGCAGCAGATACCCGACGACGGGCGCGACCGTGTTCCCCGCCAGCACGACCAGGGCCGAGGGCGTCAGGGTGGTCAGGGACAGGATGACGAGGAAGGCGCCCAGGGCGATCCCGGGCCAGCAGCGCAGCCCTAAGAGCAGCAGGCTGGCGACCGAGACCCCGGTCGGCGGCCAGATGGGGGTGACGACGGCGCCCTCGACGACGAGTTCCCGCAGCAGCCCCAGCTGCGCCGATCCGTAGTAGCAGGCGGCGACGGCCAGCGTCTGCAGAGCGACGACGGCCGGCGTACGCAGATCCTGGCTACCCACCACAGCAGCCATGAGACACCGGGGCCGCCACGTCGGCGAGGCGGGAGCGGGCCTCGTGCGGCCCTATGGCTGAGCGTCCGGTCCGTCGAGGCCGACCACCAGGACGGCCGCGTCGTCGTCGTGCCCGACGCGCTCGGCCCCCTTGATCACCGCGGCCGCGAGCGCGTCGACGTCCATGCCCGCCACCGCCGCGATGCCCGCGAGCCGCGTCACCTGGTCGAGGCCCTCCTCCAGGCGCATCGACGGCCCCTCCACGACACCGTCCGTGAGCAGCACGAACATGCTGCCCGTGGTGAGCTCGTAGCGGGTGACCGGGTAGGGCATCCCCGCCTGTACGCCGAGGGGCGGCCCGCCCTCGTCCTCGGTGAGAGCGGACTTCCCGTCGGCCGTGGCCCAGACGCAGGGCAGATGCCCGGCCCGGGCGCTCTCCAGCACGCCGGCACACGGGTCGAGCCGCATGAACGTGCAGGTGGCGAACAGGTCGGAGCCCAGCGACAGCAACAGGTCGTTGGTCCGGGCCAGCACCTCGCCCGGCTCGCTGGTGACCGAGGCCAGCGCCCGCATCCCGGCGCGTACCTGCCCCATGAAGGCGGCGGCCTCGATGTTGTGGCCCTGGACGTCGCCGATGGACAGGCCGATTCGCCCGTCGCCCAGCGTGAAGGCGTCGTACCAGTCGCCGCCCACGTTGAGACCGTGGCAGGCGGGTGTGTACCGCACGGCCAGGTGCAGTCGACGGGCGAGGGGCAGGTCCCGCGGGAGCATGCCGCGCTGCAGCGCGATCGCCAGTTCGACCCGGGACCGCTGCATCTCGGCCTGCGCACGCGCCTGAGCCGTCAGGGCCCCGAGCCTGGTCAGCAGCTCGTCGCCGTCGTCCGTCGTGCCGGTGCGGGACATGGATCACTCCGGCGAGGATGGCCACGGTGGGTGGCGACCCGAGAGGTCAAAACACCCTATTTACGTCCATAGGATGATACTCAGGCGAACGTCCCCGCGACGACTTCACTCTCTCCGGGGGCTCTCGCCCCCCTCGCGCGCCGCCGCGGAATCGGTGCGCCGTCCCACCGCCGCCAGCACGAACGTCACGCTGATCAGCAACGCCCAGGCCCCGAACTTCGCCACGCCCACCGGCTCCCAGCCGTGCTCCTGATACGGGTAACGCCAGGCACCGACCAGGGTCGCCAGGTTCTCCGCCACCCACAGGAAGAACCCGATCAGCACGAACGACAACGCCAGCGGCATGCGCCGGCGCACCCCTCGCACCGTGAAGCGCACCGACGTCCCCAACGTGACGGCCCCCAGCAGCCCGGCCAGCACCCAGCGCGCATCGGGCAGCCAGTGGTGGCTGAAGAAGTTGACGTATATGGCGGCGGCGGCCAAGGCGGTCGCGCGCGGCCGATAGCGCACGATCTCCAGATCGAACAGGTGCCAGGCCCGGCAGACGTAGCTGCCCACGGCGGCGTACAGGAACCCGCCGTACAACGGGACGCCGGCGAACTTCAGCACGGCCGGCTCCGGGTAGCTCCAGGAACCGAGCGACACCTTCACCAGCTCGAAGGCCAGGCCGATGACGTGGCAGACCGCGATGACGGCCACGTCCCGCCCGTTCTCCCAGCCGCGGGCCCAGAACACCAGCGTGAGCAGCACCCCGTAGACGACCAGCAGGTCGTAACGAGCCACGGGCAGGTCGGGCAGCAGCGTGGACACGGCCACGCCGGACAGCAGGGCGATGGCGAAAGCGCAGGCCCGCGTCTGCGTCCAGGCGAACGCGAGCAGCCGGCGGACCGGTGTGGCCAGGGGGCCGGTGGGGCTTGCAGGGATCATGGTGCCCTGTAGGACGAGCCCGTCGGCTCAACGGTTGCAGCGAAACTCCCTGCTCGGAGCCCCGCCGCCGGTGAACTCCCGCGCCTGGGCCACGGCCTGCCGCAACAGCCCCGACAGCCGCTGATCGGCGTCCGGGGCGGCGCACACCACGCCGAGCGCGTGCTCGAGGTGACGGCGCCCCGGCCCGCGCCACCACAGCAGATCGGCGATCCGGGCCGCCGGACCAGCCGCGGGCGCGTGGGCGAGCCTCGCCGCCCTCGCGCGGCACGCACGGCCGTGCCGCGCGAGCCGCCGGGACGCGGGACGCCCAAGACGTGCCGCGTCCACGACCGCGCCGACGAGCAGCGGCGCGTAGTCGCGGCCGGCGGGGCGGGCGTCGGCGAGGTCGGCGGCCAGCGGCCACAAGGCATGCCGGGCGTCGTCGTCGACGCTGTCGTTGACCACCCGGGCCAGGGCCGCGAGCGCCGGATGCGTCCCGGGAGGGCTGTCGGTGAAGCGGCCGGAGGACAGCACCGCGGCGGCCTCCATCAGGCAGGCACCGTCGTCCGGGTCCAGATGGGCGAAACGCCCGGGCACCGGAAGGCCGTCCGGGACTCCGGCGGGGGTCTCGACGGACCCCCTGCGGCCGGGAAGAGCGGTCATGGACGACCTCCGGCTGTGATCACAGACCGGTGATGGCGTGCAGCAGCAGATAGAGCGCCGCCGCCGGGATTCCCGCGCCGGGGAACGTGAGGATCCAGGCGGTACCGATCGAACGGGCCACCTGCCAGCGTACGGCGGAGAAGCGCCGGGTGGCACCGGCACCCAGAATGGCCGCGGTGATCGTCTGCGTGGTGGAGATCGGCGCCTTCACCAGGAACGCGGTCGTGTAGAGGACGGCCGCGGCAGCCGTCTCGGCGGCGAACCCGCGCGGCGGGTCCAGGTGCACGATGCGCCGCCCCAGAGTGGTGATGATGCGACGCCCGCCGGTGTAGGTGCCGGCGGCCATGGCGAGGGCCACGGCGGCGATCACCCACACCGGCACCGAGAAGCCGTCCTGCCAGCCGGCCGTGACCAGCGCCAGCACGATGACCCCCATGGTCTTCTGCGCGTCCTGCAACCCGTGCCCCAGCCCCATGGCCGCGGCGGAGACGGTCTGCGCCACGCGGAACCGCCGCATGGTGCGCCGGGGCGTCGAACGGCGGAACAGCCAGAGGATGCCCGTGTGCAGCAGATAGCCGAGCACCACGCCGACCAGCGGGGACAGCAGCATCGGCAGGACGACCTTGTCCAGGATGCCCGACCACTGCACCGTGGCGGACGCGGCGAGCGCGGCACCCACCAGCCCGCCGATCAGGGCGTGCGAGGACGAGGTGGGCAGCCCCCGCCACCAGGTGAAGACGTTCCAGCCGATCGCGCCGAGGAGCGCGCACAGGACGAGCAGCAGCCCCGAGGTCGCCTCGGGCGCCTCGATGATGCCGCTGCCGACGGTCTGGGCGACCCCGGTCCCCAGGAAGGCGCCGCAGAAGTTCATCACCGCGGCCATGGCCAGTGCCACCCGCGGTGTCAGCGCCCTGGTGGAGATCGAGGTGGCGATCGCGTTCGCCGCGTCGTGGAAGCCGTTGGTGAAGTCGAACGTCAGCCCCACGATGATGATCAGCACCACGAGGGCGAGCTCCATGCCTGATCACCTTTCGACGCGCGGTCGCACGGTTCCATCGTGCGCTCAACGCGCGGATCGGGCCGTGCGGCTACGCCACGCGGGGCGGGGGGCCGAAGGAACCCGGAGGAGCAGATACACCGTCTTACGGTGTTCCGGTGCGATCTGTTCCTACATGGGCGCTGGTGTCATCCGGGTGTGCGCCGGTCTTCCTGATCATGGGCTGGCTGGTGGCGGCATCGCTGCAGGGACACCCCTACGACCCCGCCGCCCAGACGATCAGCGTCCTGGCGGCCCCCGGAAACAGTGGGTCCTGGGTGATGACGGCGGCGTTCATCGCATTGGGCTTCTGCCATCTGCTGACCGCCTGGGGCCTGCGCCCGGCCGCCAGCGCGGGGCGAATGGCGCTGGCGGCAGGAGGTGTATCGGCATGGGCCGTGGCCGTGGTCCCGGCACCGAGCAGCGGTGGCTCACTGAGCCACGGTTCCGTGACCGCCGTGGGCTTCTCCGTCCTCGCGGCATGGCCCGTCCTGGCCGCCAGGGCCGGAACCGCCGTGCCGTGGGCCCTGCGCCCGTTCCCGTCCCTGGCGGCCACGGCGGTCATGGCGATCGGCGCGGCCTGGTTCCTGGTCGAGCTGCACCTCCACGGCGCGGCCGGTGTGGCCGAGCGCGCGGTGACGACCCTTCAGTCGGTCTGGCCCTTCGTGGTGGTCCTCTCCTGCCTGCGCGGATCCCCGCGCGACGGGCGCCCGAGCTGACCGAACCCTTCCGCTCTGTTGACAGGTACGGACCAAGGCGCAACTCTGAGAGCGCTCTCAGAATTTCGGCCAACTGTCGAACGGAGGCAAGAGCGTGTTGCGAACTCTCAGGCGCCGGGCCACGGCCGCGGGGCTGTCCCTCGTCACGGCCCTCACCGTGGTCCTCGCCGGCTCACTGCTGGCGACCGGAACGGGTACGCCGGCCCACGCCGCCGTGCCGACGACGATCCCACTGAAGATCACGAACAATTCGGCCCGCGGCGAGCAGTTGTACATCTACAACCTCGGCACGGAACTCTCGACCGGACGGCAGGGCTGGGCCGACGCGAGTGGCACGTTCCATCCCTGGCCGGCGGGCGGCAACCCGCCGACTCCCGCCCCGGACGCCTCGATCCCGGGCCCGGCGGCAGGGCAGTCGGCCACGATCCGCATGCCGAAGTTCTCCGGCCGCGTGTACTTCTCCTACGGTCAGAAGCTGGTCTTCAAGCTCACCACCGGCGGCCTGGTCCAGCCCGCCGTGCAGAACCCGACCGACCCCAACCGGAACATCCTGTTCAACTGGTCGGAGTACACGCTCAACGACTCGGGCCTGTGGATCAACAGCACACAGGTCGACATGTTCTCCGCCCCCTACGCGGTGGGAGTGCAGCGGGCCGACGGCAGCACCGCGAGCACCGGCCGGCTCAAGCCCGGCGGGTACAACGGCTTCTTCAACGCCCTGCGAGCACAGCCGGGAGGCTGGGCGAACCTGATCCAGACCCGCCCCGACGGCACCGTACTGCGCGCCCTGTCACCGCTGTACGGCCTGGAGACCGGCGCCCTGCCGGCCGCCGTCATGGACGACTACATCAACCGGGTCTGGCAGAAGTACGCCGGCTCCACCCTGACGGTCACCCCGTTCGCCGACCAGCCCGGCACCAAGTACTTCGGCCGGGTCTCCGGCGGCGTCCTGAACTTCACCAACAGTGCCGGGGCCGTCGTCACCAGCTTCCAGAAGCCGGACGCCTCCTCCGTCTTCGGCTGTCACCGGAGGCTGGACGCCCCCAACGACCAGGTGCGCGGCCCGATCTCGCGCACCCTGTGCGCCGGCTTCAACCGGTCCACACTGCTGGTCAACCCCAACCAGCCCGACGCCGGTGCGGCCGACTTCTACAAGGACGCCGTCACCAATCACTACGCCCGCGCGATCCACGCCCAGATGGCGGACGGGAAGGCGTACGCCTTCGCCTTCGACGACGTCGGCCACCACGAATCACTGGTGCACGACGGCAACCCGCGTCAGGCCTACCTCACGCTCGAACCGCTCAGCTGACCGGCCTTCCGTGCGCCGTCGGCACCACGATCCCATCGTGGTGCCGACGGCTTTGTCGTACTGACCTGCGAGCTGTTCCCAAAACAATCTGCGGTGCTCGAAGTCGGCCATTCATCAGTTTCGGAATCAATTACAACTTTGCCATCTCTTGGTGTAGTTGGGATGTTGATTACGTGAGCCTCGTTGGCATCACAAGGTGACCGCAACCCCTGCCGGAACCAGGGCCATTACGGTCACTCTCCCCCCACGCAATGGTGAGAGGCACCAACGATGACGATGAACCACGCCCTGCGGTACGGCAGTCGCACGCTCGCGTTGACGGCGACCGCACTCGGGGTGATCGCGACGGCCGTGCCGGCCGCGGCCGAGGAACAGCCCACCGCTGAGCAGATCATGGCCGACTGCGCTTCCGGTGAAGGCAAGTGCAGCTTCAATTCCCCGGAACTCGGCAAGGCCTATCTCGGTGAGCCCCGTCAGGTCTCCGAACTGCTCTTCAACTGCACCGATTCGGCCGCCTCCCAGTCGATGTCATGGGCCGACACCGTGGGCTCCTCCCATTCGGTGGGCGGCTCGGTCACCGTGGGCGGTGGCATCGAGGGCATCATCACCGCCAGCGTGACCGCGACGTACAACTACACCTGGCAGAGCTCGCACACCGAGACGAGCTCCTTCACCGTGTCCGTCAAGCCGGGAGAAGTGGGCTGGATCTCACGCGCCCAGGTCATGCGGCAGATATCCGGCACCTGGCAGACCCACTACGACGACCCCAAGTGGGGTCACTACTACTGGTTCGTGCCCGACACGGTTACCGGCCCCGCCCCGAACGGAACGGACGGCAAGCACAGCGCGGTCGTCGTCAAGTCCCGCAAGATGACGGCCGACGAGAAGAAGCTGTGCGACGGCGGCTCCACGGAGAACAAGGTCTTCACCCGCAGCCGCTGAGCCGGCCCCGCCTTCGCAGTGGGGCCGGCCGTGTTTGTCTACTTCGGGTCGCGGTCGAAGAGCGACTTGGACCAGAGGTAGCCGAGCGCGGCCAGCCCCACGCACCAGGCCACGGCGAGCCATCCGTTGTGGCCGATCCCGGTGCCGAGCAGCAGGCCGCGCAGGGTCTCGATGGCCGGGGTGAACGGCTGGTACTCGGCGATCGGCTGGAACCAGCCCGGCATCGCGTCGACCGGCACGAAGGCGCTGGACAGCAGCGGCAGGATCATCAGCGGCATCGCGTTGTTGCTGGCCGCCTCGGCGTTCGGACTCGACAGGCCCATTCCGACGGCGATCCAGGTGAGGGCGAGGGACATCAGGACCACCAGCGCGAAGGCCAGGAGCCACTCCAGCGCGGTGGCGTCGGTGGAGCGGAAACCGATGGCGACGGCGACGGCGCCGACGAGGGCCACGCTCATCGCGCACTGGATCACGCTGCCGACGACGTGCCCGACGAGCACCGAGCCGCGGTGGATCGCCATCGTGCGGAAGCGGGCGATGATGCCCTCGTTCATGTCCATGGAGACGGACACCGCGCTGCCGATGGTCGTGCCGCCGATGGTCAGCATCAGGATCCCCGGGAAGAGATACGCGAGGTACTCGGACCGGCCCCCGCCGCCGCCCCCGATACCGGCGCTCATGGTGTCGCCGAAGATGTAGACGAAGAGCAGCAACAGCACGATCGGGCTGAGCAGCAGGTTCAGGGTGAGGGACGGGTAGCGGCGCACGTGCAGGAGATTGCGGCGCAGCATGGTGGACGAGTCGCGCAGGGCGAGGGAGAGGGCGCTCATCGGGCAGCCTCCTCGGGCTGGTTCGGCTGGTTCGGCTGGTTGGGCCGGTCGCTGGTCAGGGCGAAGAACACGTCGTCGAGGTCGGGGGTGTGCGTGGTCAGCTCGTCCGCTTCGATGCCGGCCGCATCCAGCCAGTCGAGGATGGCGCGCAGTTCGCGCTGGCTGCCGTCGCTGGGGATCTGCAGAGTGAGGGACTCGTCGTCCCGGGTGACTTCGTGCAGGGCGGTGGCGGCGTTCCGGTAGGCGGCAGGGTCGGTGAAGCGGAGCCGGACGTGTCCGCCGGGGACGATCCGCTTGAGTTCCTCGGCGGTGCCTTCGGCGGCGAGGGTGCCGTTGTGGAGGACGGCGATGCGGTCGGCGAGTTCGTCGGCTTCCTCCAGGTACTGGGTGGTGAGGAAGACGGTGACGCCGCCGGTGACGAGGTCGCGGATGATCTGCCACATGCTGTGGCGGGCGCGGGGGTCGAGGCCGGTGGTGGGTTCGTCGAGGAAGATGATCCTGGGGTCGCCGACCAGGGTCATGGCGATGTCGAGGCGGCGTTTCATGCCGCCGGAGTAGGTGGAGGCGGGCTTCTTCGCGGCGTCGGTGAGGTCGAAGCGTTCCAGCAGCTCGGCGGCGATGCGGCGGCCCTCGCGCTTGGGCAGGTGGTGCAGGTCCGCCATGAGGAGCATGTTCTCCTCGCCGGTGATCAGGCCGTCGACCGCGGAGAACTGCCCGGTGACCCCGATCGCGGCCCGGACCCCGTCCGGTGACGTGGCGATGTCGTGGCCCGCGACCTGTGCCTGTCCGCCGTCGGCCGTGATGAGCGTGGAGAGGATCTTGACGGCGGTGGTCTTGCCGGCGCCGTTCGGCCCGAGCAGCGCGAACACGGATCCGGCCGGAATATGGAGATCGAGGCCGTCGAGGACGGTCTTGTCGCCGTACGACTTGCGCAGACCCACGGCGGAGACGGCGGGAGCCGAGGCGTGGCCCTGACTGGATGTGGACATGACAGAAGAAGGCATGTGCCCTCCCGTTCGAAGGCTGAAGTGGGCTGGGGAGGTGGGAGTTGAGGGGGAGTGGTGCTCAGGCCTTGGCGCGGCGGATGTCGATGTTGCCGTGCTTGGTGCGGGCGCGGACCCTGACGGTGTCCTCGGTCTTCTCCGGGGCCTCGGACGTGGTGAGTGTGTTGCGCACCTGCCCGGAGACCGAGCTGACGTCGAGCCAGGCGGCCGTGCCCTCGCGGACGCCGATGTCGATGGCGCCGTAATTGGTCTCCAACTGGACGGTCCCGCGGGCCACTTCGCCCACACGCAGGGTGCCGTGGGCGGTGGTGGCGGTGACCGCGTCCTCGGCGCGCCGGATCTCGATGTCACCGTTGGCGCCGCTGACCCGCAGCTCGCCGGTCGCGACGTCGACGGTCGTGGTGCCGTGCGAGTTCTTCAGGACGGCGGGGCCGTCGACGAGGCCGATGCGCAGACTGCCGGAACTCGTGGTGATCTCGGCCGCGCCGTCGACCCGGTCCACGGTGATCGAGCCGTGGGAGGCGGTCAGCTTCAGCGGGCCGGTCGCGTCGAACCGGACGTCACCGGAGGAGGTCTTCACGCGGACCTCGCCGAGCCGTCCCTCACCGAGCACCTGGGTCCAAGCGCCGGTCGTGTCGACGTGGGAGCCGGCGGGCAGTTCGACCGTCACATCGACGGTGCCGGTGCGACCGAACAGGCCGGACTTGGGCGTCCTGACGGTCAGTGCGCCGCCCGCGTACGCGACCTCGGTCTGATCGGCCGCCCGTACATCCAGGTCCTTCTTCGGGTCCCGGGGGCGTACCTCGACGACGGTGTCGACGCGGTCGCCCGCGGTGAACTGGATGGACCCGGCCTCCACGTGGGCCGTGGCGGTGATGGGTTCAGGAGTGTCGAAAGAAGGCATGGCTGTCCCGTCCTCTTGGGTCATCGAACGTCCCCGCTGGTGGGACGTGGTGTCGTGAGGTGCTGTGGATGAGGTGCTGTGGATGAGGTGCTGCGGGCCGCCGGTCGCGGTCAGCGAACCCAACCCGTGAAGCTCTGTCCGAGGCTCTGGGTCTTCTCCGTCGTACGCGGCCGGGTGCCGCCGTCGACCGCGGCCGACACGGCGCGCACCAGCCACGCGTTGACCGAGAGACCCTCGCGGGACGCGGCCTCCTCGGCGCGGGCCTTGAGGTGGGCCGGCAGGCGCAGATTGACGCGCGCGGTGCCGCCCTCGTCGCCCTCGCCCGGGGCCTTGATCGGTTCGAGGGGTGTGGTCGGTTCGGCGGGAGCGCCGGCCGGGGCGGGTGGCGGTGTCACCACGAAGTCGGGGTCGAGCCCGCGCAGGCGTACGTCGACCGAACCGGGGGCGAGCTCACGGGTGATCTCGTCCATCGCGGCGGAGAGCACGTTGAGCATGGTCAGGCGCGTCGCCGACTCCAGGGGGGCGGTGAGCCTCTCGGCCAGCTCTCGCGCTTCGTGGCCACCGGCTTCGGCGGCCACCGCGAGTTCGCGGCGAAGGGTCTCGACGTACGGGGTGAGGTCCATGGCGTCATCATGGCACCACTATGGCGCCATGGCAAGGTTCTATGGCGCACCTGTGGGTCGTAACCCCGCGGGGGCCCCTCTCACCTGCGTAAACGTGGTGGTGGCGTCCTGGGGTGCTGTGGTGTCACTGCCTGGGCGGCGTCCCCATGGGCCCGAGATGGCGCCAGGTGGTGCCACGTGGTGCCACATGGGGTGGGCAGACACACAGAACGGCCCCGCCCGGTGTTGCTCACCCGGCGGGGCCGCATGTTGGAACGGACACGGCGCACGGCGTGCCCGCGACGTCGTTCACCTGCTCGCGGCAGCGGTCACCGTCGCGGGATCCACCCCGGTCAGTTCGACGATGCGGTGCGGTGCCACACCGGCGGCCAGTGCTCGACCGATCAGGCCGTCCCGCCCGTCCGCACTGTCACGGTAGGCGAGCAGTTCCTCCTCGACTTGGGCCAGCGGCTCCGGCACCAGGTGGTGGCGGAGGCGGACCAACTCCTCCTCGCTCAGCGGAACGGGCAGGCGTTCCGCCCCCTCGGGCACGGCCGCCCTCTCCTCCGGCGGGAGCAGGCGCAGGTGCGGTGAGGTCGGGGTGCTTCCCTGGGCGTGGAGCCATGCGCGTACGGCGGGAGTCTCCATGCAGGCGAGTTCACCGACGGCGGTCGGCACCACGCCGAGCTGCGCGGACGCGTCGTCGAGCAGGAACAAATAGGCTTCGTCGGTCATCCTCGGCTCCTTCGCAACAGGGTGCTGGTCGACATCCATTACCCCGCCGCGCCCGGATTAGCGCCGGACTCCTGCCACTCGATCGGGGGAAGCGGCATGGCGCCGGGTCTCGGAGATGTGCGTGTCGACGTACGACGCGAGGGCGAGCGCGTCCTTGGGCTCGTCGTCCCGGAAGAAAACACGGCGCAGCAGGACGACCCCGTCGGGGGCGATGCCTTCGCGGGCGAGCACGAGGTCAGCGCGAGGAAGGCGCAACGGGCGTTGCCGCAGTCGAAGGGGTGGAAGAAGCAGACGTCGAGGTAGACGCGTGCGGCACGAGCGGTCAGGGGAAGGGGTCGCGCCGCGTCGTAGGTGCCCTCGGCCAGGCAGGCATCGAGGCGGGCTCGGATGCCGCGGGCGATGCCGCAGCGTTCCCGGCCGCCCTTCGCGAACGCCGGCCGGCTGCGCAGGGACGGTGGCTGTGACGTGCCCAGGACGTGCCGCTGCCAGTGCTGCAGCAGGTCGAAGTCGAGCCGGGCGTCGCGCCCGGCGTCCCCGCAACAGTCCCAGGGCGGTGAGCGGACCGTCGGCCCGGGCCAGGTCCAGGGCGCCGTCGAAGCCGCGAATGTCCTCGGCCGCGCCGTCCTGACGGTCGGCTCACGTATCACCGCGCAAGCCTGCATGTCCGCCCTGTGCCCGATCATGCGAATTGCCACCGAGCCGGGCAGCGCGCCGCTCAGAATCCGGCGCCGACCGTCTCGCAGCCGGGCGTCCCGGCCTCCGGGGCCACGTCCCAGGGGCGGGGGCCGGTGCCGTCCGTCCACGCCTCCAGGCTTTCCCCGTCCACGCACAGGATCCCGCACTGCTCGGCGTACTCCAGCGCGGGCGCCGTGAAGTCAGAGGTGCTGACCAGTACGGCGACATCGGCTTCGTGCACGGTGAAGCACGTGCCGCCGAAACGCTGGAGATCCTGGGACCCGACCCGGTGGGACTCGTCGTAGCGCTTGCACTGGACGACGATCCGGCGCCCGTCGGGTGTCACCGCCAGGACATCGGCGCCCAGGTCACCGGCGCCGCCCACGACCTCGACGCCGGAGCAGCCGTCGCGTTCGCAGAGTGCGGCGATCGCCTCCTCGAACTCCTCCGGCGTCAGGGCGGCGTAGTCGACGACGGCCACTTCGTCCTCGGCTGCCGTCGGCGGACGGGACACCGCCGGAGCCTCCAGGTGCCTGGCCGCTTCCCTGGCCGCCTCGTCGAGCGCGACCGCGGCCCGACGTGCCACTCCCGCCACGCGCCACCGGCGCCGCAGGCCCAGACAGCCTGCGACACCTATCAAGGCCAGCACGAACACCCAGGCCGGACGCCGCTCGACAGCGCCCGCCGCCACGCGGGCGGCGAGGCCCAGGAGGCTCACGAGCACCGCGAGGAACACGAAGAACAGGGCCGTCGACCGAAGGTCGAACCGGTAGCGGCGGCTCTTCGCAAACGCCGAACGAGGCGCAGGCACTGTCACGACATCCCCCCTCTTGGGACAACAGCAAGATCACTCCCACCTTCTGCCCAAGATCAAAGCGTTCACGGCTCCGGAGGCCCCTTGCCACCCAGGCAACGCGGCAGGTCACGGTTGCGCACATGGCAGATCTGGCGAGGCGGGTCCACGCAGCCCACAGCCGGCTGAGCCCCGCTTCAGGGACGAGGCGGGGCCCGACCTCAGCACCGGCAGGCTGTGTCATGCGCGGCCGGAGACACGGAGGCCGGTCAGCAACGGCCGCGGTCACTAACGCTACGACGTGGAGCGAATCTGCAGGTCATCGGCCCTGAACCGATTCCTGGGCGTCTATTGACTCTGCTGACCTACTGGGGAGTAACGCCTCCCGGCCTCCCCCACGAGCCGCCGATCACCCGAGGTACGCGTTGAAGAAGTACGTGTTTTCCGCCGTCGTGAGCACGCACTCGGCGCTGTCGACGTGGCTCAACGCCGCCGTCGACCCGACCTGCATGGCCGAGCGCGCCGCCAACAGCGTCGAGGTGCGCCGACCCGCTACGCGAGGTGCCTCGACGGGCGGCAGGACGTCGCCAACCGCCGCATCGAGGACCTGCTCCGCGAGTACGACTGAGTTCCGGATCTCGAACCTGCGCGCACGGCTTTTGCCGGCATGTGCGACGGGCCACCGACATCGCCCGGAGACGTGGACGGTGGCCGCCGTCACCGTTCCCTGATGCGCCACCACCACCAACGTCCCGCCGTCCACTCGCTCGCCCATCCCGGATCCGGGAGCGTGCGGCGCTCGAACTCCGCGTCGATGCGGGCCATCAGACGACCGAGATCCGCGCGGGCTCCTCGGGGCAGATGCCGCAGGACCTCGTCCAGGTCGTCCCGGCCGTCTTCGATCTCGATGCCGGGACTCTCGTAAGGGCCGCTCAGACAGCGCCCCGGCTGTCTGAAGGCATGCTCGAAGCGGCTGAGGGCGACAGCGACGCCGTCGGGCCACAGGTGCTCGGCCTCAACACGCCGTACCGCTGCCCGAGTTCGAGCCGACACGTGCGGAATCCGGCGAACCGGCAGGTGCTTGGGCGGCCGCCACCGCTCGGCGCGGACGGCCTTCGGACGCCTACGCGGCATTGCCCTTTCGGATCAGAATCATGTCGGCATTCTGACACGCCCGGCGTCCCGGGGCGGCGGATCGACTGCCGTACAGCGACTGCGACTTCGGGCACGGTCGCTGTCGGGGAGGGCAAGGCCTTGTGCCGTCAGTCGATCAGTACGCCCGGGTTGAGGATGCGATGCGGGTCCAGGGCGTCTTTGGCGGCGCGCAGCGCCAGCGCGAAAGGCTCGGGGCGCTGGAGGTCGTAGCCGGGGCGGTGGTCCCGGCCGACGGCGTGGTGGTGGGTGATCGTGGCGCGGTGGCGGTGCAGCACGTCGCTCGCGACAGCCTTGATGTCGTCCCAGATGGCGACTTCTTCGCCGGGGCGGCCGGCGACGGCCACGGTGAAGTAGGGCGCGGCACCGTCGGGATAGACGTGCGTCAGACGGCAGTTGACGGTGGCCGGGTGCCCGGTGGCCTTCAGGGCGGCGGAGCCGACCTCGGTGCGGACGGCGTCGATCAGGGCCGGGATCCTGTCCCAGGTGGCAGCGGTCTCGAAGGTGTCGACGACGGCCCCCATGCGGGCCAGGCCGTCGCGCAGATACGGCATGCGCAGGAAGGCCGAACGCCAGGCGCTCACCGCCGCGTCGGCCGGTGCGTCTCGCTCTGCCGGGGCGACGCCCCCGTTCGCCGTCGGCGGTCCGCCCCGGCCGCCATGAGCCCGCGCCAGCTCCAGGGCGCTCGCGAGGCGGTCGTCGACGCGTCCGGTGGCGGACTCGAACCCCAGCACCAGGACCGAGGAGCCGTCCTGTGCGGCGCCGGACAGCAGAGCCTCGCCGGGATCGAGCAGGCGGCAGTTGGCGGGGGAGAGGTCGGACTGGGCGATGACCCGCACCGCCTCCAGCGCATGGGAGAAGTCGGCGAACGCCACCGACACCGACGCCTTGTGGCGCGGGCGTTCCTGTAGGCGCATCCACGCCTCGGTGATGATCCCGAGCGCACCCTCGGAGCCGAGGAACAGGCGGTCCGGTGACGGCCCGGCACCGGACGCGGGCAGCCGGAGGGACGTGTTCGAACCGGCGGGCGTGATCACCCGCAGGGACTGCACGAAGTCGTCGATGTGGGTGCGGCCGGTGGCGTAATGGCCACCGGCTCGGGTGGCCAGCCAGCCGCCGAGCGTGGAGAACTCGAAGCTCTGCGGGAAGTGGCGCAGGGTGAGACCGTGGGGCCGCACCTGCTCCTCCAGCACGGGGCCGAGTGCCCCGGCCTGGATGCGGGCCGAGCGACTGACGGTGTCGATCTCCAGGACCCGGTCCATCGACGTGAGGTCCAGCGACAGCACGGCACGGTGGCTGTCACCGCGGTACTCCACGCCGCCGACCACCGAGGAGCCGCCACCGAAGGGAATGACGGCCACGCCCTGTCCGCCGGCCCAGTCCAGCAGGTCGGCCACCTCCCGGTCGTCGGTCGGTCGGGCGACCAGGTCGGGGATCCGGCCCGGCCTGCCGCGCAGGGCCCGGATGATGTCGCGGTAGGCCTTGCCCATGGCGTGGGCGGCGCGCGCCTCGGGGTCGGTGCTGACGAGGTGCGCCAGCGAGGAGGGGGGCGTCACCCCGGGTCGGGCGATCGCCAGGTCGGCGACCCGGGGGATCGGCAACGGGCGGGACAGGGTGCCCGGCAACAGAGCGCCCATCGCGATGCATTCGGCGTCGTCCGGGTGGGAGTCGGCGTAGCCCCAGCCCCACCACGAGCGAGTGCGGGAGGTGCCGTGACCGGGGGGTGAGGCGGGCATGCGTGTGCTCCCTGCAAGGCCGGTGAATTTACCCTACGGAAAATTACCGTAGGGTAATATGAAGCCCATGACAACACCCTCCTCCAAGGCGGGCACCAAGGGAGTCCCCAGGGCCATCCGTGAACAACAGGTCCTGGCGGCGGCCACCGAGGAGTTCGGCCGCCACGGCTACGAGGCCACCACCGTCGCCGCCGTCGCCGCCCGGGTCGGCGTCACCAAGCCCCTGCTGCACCACTACTTCGGCGGCAAGCAGGACCTCTACCTCGCCTGCCTGAACCCCGTGGGCGAGCGCCTCCTGCACGCCATCCGCACCGCCATGGCCGAACCCGCCCCCGCGGCCCGACCCACCGCCCTGCGCGTGCTGCACGCCCTGTTCACCGCGCTCGACGGGCAGCGCGAGGCGTGGTTCGTCCTCTACGACGCCACGCTGCCGCCCGACAGCGACGCCGCCCGCCGCGCGGCGCACTACCGCCACGCCATCGACGACCTCGCAGCGACCGGCAGCGCCGACTTCCTGCGGACGGCCGGATCCGGCGACCCGCTGGACGCGGACGCCCTCACCTACGCGTGGCGCGGCCTGTGCACCGCACTGGTGCGCTGGTGGGTCAACCACCCCGACCAGTCACCCGAAGCCATGACGCAACGCTGCGCGCGGCTCTTCGCGGCCGGCCGTACCCTCCTCGCCACCGACGACGAGATCGCCTGACGCGTTCGGATCGACGATGCCCGAGTCCGATGCCCGATGCCTGTGCTACTCGTGCCGGATGCTCCGTTCCGTCAGGCGGTGCGGCGGATCAGGAGTACGTGGTCGGTGACCTCGGCGGTGCGCCCGTCCGGGCCGGTCGCGATCCGGCGGGGTGCGTCGGCCCGCTCGACCGTCCATGTCCCCGGGTCCAGACCGATGCCGGCGGCGACCTCCCGCGGGCTCGGGTACCGAAGGCCGGGATCCTGGTTCCACGACCAGGGCGCGGTCGATCCATGGTCGACGACCAGCAACCGTCCGTCGAGCCGCAGCGCTTGAGCGGCCGTTCTCAGGACGGCCGAACGGTCCAGGCCGAAGGGGGTGTGCAGGTAGTGGGCGCAGATCAGGTCGAATGCGCCGGGTGGGAAGGACTCCTGCAGATCGTGCCGCGCCGCGAGGACGCGGCCGCCCAGGGCGTGAGCGCGGGCGAGGGCGGTGAGCCGCTCGACGGCCACGGCCGAGATGTCGACCGCGGTGACACGCCACCCCAGCCCGGCGAGCCACAGCGCGTCGCCGCCCTCACCGCATCCGAGGTCCAGCGCCTCACCGGGCGGCAGGCCGAGGCCCGTCACCGTCTCGGTGAGGCGAGCGTTGGGGCGGGGGCCGACGGCTGCGGGGCGGCCCGCGTAGACGTCGTCCCAGAACGTGACCGCATCGGCGGTGCTCATCAGGCCTCCCTGTGTCGGTGTGCCCTCAGTCTTGCCACGACCCGTGTGGCTCGGCACGCAATGTTGCGGTTACGGCAAAAGGCCTCCGCGGCCGAAGAGCCGCTGCGCCCCCGGCCGACGGGCATCCCGTCGGCCGGGGGCGTGGGCGCGAGATGCCCGGCGCGGAGCGTCAGTTGGCGAAGGGGACGGCGTCGGCGGGGTCGGCGTGCCAGTTCGTGGCGACGGGGTGGTCGACCAGGGCGGTCTCGGGAAGGGGCAAGGTGACGGCGTTGGTCTCGTCGCCCGCGACGGACAGGTGGAGGAAGTCGAACTCCTTGCCGAAGTCGTTGTTCGTGGTCTTGGGGTTGATGCCGGCGTAGGCGGCGGTGGATCCGGACAGGGTGACCCTGTCGCTGACCGCGTGCTCGGCGGGCGCCACCTCGGTGTCGGCGGAGGAGCCGAAGGACGCGGAGGGGAAGACGCCCTCCAGGTAGCAGGTGATGCCGGACTTGGCCTTGGCCGTGACGAGGTAGTAGCCGCCCGCCTGCGTCTTCAGGCTGACCTTGAAGCTCAGGTCCTTGGTTGCGCAGGCCCGCACGGTGGCACTTCGGCTGTCGGCCGTGGCGGTGGCCGTGCCGGCCGCGGTGGCGGTGACGGCCACTGCCGCGACTGCGGCGATGGCGAGGCGGGCGGAGGGGGCGGCAAGGCGCGAACGCATCGAGATCTCCATGGTGTGAAGTGGGCTGTCCAGCGAGCTGCTTGGACGGCCTCAGCCTCTTCCGCGGTCTGTCCCACCCGCCACATCAGGCGGTCACTTCGGGACGCCGGAACACTGAAACGGGCGCTGACCAGCACAGACACGGACTGCCTGGAACGGCATGCCGGGACGGGAACGTGAACCGGGTCAAGTCTCGGCACCGTCCGTCAGCTCAGGGCGCGATGCCCACCGAGGGCAGCCGGCTCCGCTTCTTCTCCTGGTGGGCCCAGAGGGCCGGCCAGTTCAGACCACCGGGGCGCGGGTTCACGCGGGTGGCATACGGAGCAGGCGTGAAGGCCGGCTCGTAGAAGCAGCCCGTGCCGTACGAGGCGTCGAACGCGGGGCAGGAGGCCGCGATCGAGGCCGGGGTGGGCTTCCTGCCACCGCGGACCCATGCGTCCAGTGCCGCGATGGAGTTGGCGTACTCGGACGTGCTCAGTCCGCTGTGCTCGTGCGTGTGGTCACCGACCAGCGGCCAGCACTGCCGCGAGGCCTTCCCGCAGATCCCTGACGTAATGCTCGGGAACCTCAAGTGACGGGAAATGTCCCCCGGATTCGGGCGACCCCCATCGGACGATCCGCCGGTACCGCTCCTGTGCCCAAACGCGTGGACACTTCTCGATGTCGCGGGGATACATGGTGATCGCCGACGGGACGTCGACCCGGAGTCCGGGATCGAGGGAGTTGTGGCTTTCGTAGTAGATGCGGGCCGCCGATGCGCCGGTCCGCGTCAGCCAGTACAGGGTGACGTCGTCGAGAACACGGTCCCTGGAAATCGTCTCGAACGGGCTGTCCTCGGTGTCCGACCACTCGGCGAACTTGTCGAGGAGCCAGGCGAGAAGGCCGACTGGGGAGTCGACGAGCGAGTAGCCGATGGTCTGCGGCCGGGTCGCCTGCTGTTTCGCGTACGCGGCGCGGTGGCGCCAGAAGTCGCGGGTCTCCGCGGCCCATGTGCGTTCGACGGCCGTCAGCCCTTCCGTCGTCAGTCCGGGCGGCACTTCCGCGAACGTGGTGTGGATGCCGAGAACGTGCGCCGGGAACCTGCCGCCGAGAACCGTCGTGATATTGCCTCCCCAGTCGCCGCCGTGGGCCGCGAACGTGTCGTAGCCGAGCCTTCCCATGAGTTCCACCCACGCGGCCGCGATCTTTTCCGTTCCCCACCCGGTGGTGTCGGGCTTGTCGCTGTAACCGAAGCCCGGCAGCGACGGAATCACGACGTGGAACGCCGGCGCGTCTGCGTCTTTCGGATCCGTCAGTTCGTCCACTACGTCGACGAATTCGGCAATGCTGCCCGGCCAGCCGTGCGTCAGGATCAGAGGAGTGGCATCCGTGCGCGCGGATCGGCGGTGCAGGAAGTGGATTCCCAGACCATCGATGGTCGTGCGGAACTGGCCGATGCTGTTGAGGCGTTCCTCGAACGCCCGCCAGTCGTACGCGGTGCGCCAGTAGTTCACGACATCGACGAGGTCGGCGAGCGGAACGCCCTGTTCCCATCGGTGACGACCGGACGCGGCGCGACGGACCGTCTCGGGCTCCGGTAGTCGCACTGCGGTCAGACGCGCGCGCAGATCGTCGAGGTCGGCTTCGGATGCGTGGGTTTCGAATGCGTGCACGTCGCCGGGCATGGGGCCTCCTGGTCGTCGTGGAACCGGCACGGACCTGCTGAGAACCGGCTAAGGCGGTTCTAGCACGCCTCGATGTCGGCCGGCAACCGGCTAAGGTGGTTCCATGCATGATCGGTTCCCTGATTTCCGTCTCGGCAAGGTGCTGGCGACTAGCTTCACGGCGACCTTGACCGAGCGTCGTGGAGAGGCCGTGGAGCGCATTCCGGTGCCCCGGCGACTCGTCGACTGGCTGACGGTGAGCGGCCTCGCCGTGGACTCCTGCACCATCGCCCAGCTCGAACTCGCCCGGGAACTCAGGGAATCGATTCACGCTGCCTTGACGGCGGCCGCGAGCCAGGAAGATCTCCCTGCATCTGCTGTACAGGTCATCAACGATCGCAGCGCTCAGGGCCGGGCCGCGGCCATCCTGACGCCCGAGGGCACTCGGCAATGGCGACTCAGCTCGGCCTCCTGTGTGGAGGATGCCCTGGGTGTCATCGCCGCCGACGCGATCAGTATCATCGCAGGCGAACGCGACGGAAAACTGGCCTTGTGCGCATCGCCGACCTGCCGAGCGGCCTTTTTCGACACGAGCCAAAGCCGTACCCGCAAATGGTGTGAAATGAACACGTGCGGGAATCGCCAGAAGAAGGCGCGCTTCAACGCCGGAAAGCGCGCCTGACGGCTGCTGCGAACCCTTGAACGGATGAGGTTCGCTCGGATCATCGTCCCGGGACACGATCCTGTTGACTCACCGCGGTGACCCACCGGCTCAGACCACGTCGCCGTAGAGGGACGCGAGTGCGGCGGCGCGGTCGCGCAGGGCGGTGCGCAACGTCCCCGGGGCCAAGACCTCCGCATCCGTGCCGAGTTGCCACAGCGCCCATTCGGCGTGCCGCAGATCCTGGTACGTCACCTCCAGCCGCAGCCGGCCGTCCGGGTCGGGTGTCACGGCGCGGACGGCCACGGCGCTGCTCAGCAACTCCTCCCGCCGCCGCGGGGCCACCCGCACGAGCACGGCCATGTGGTCGCCGGACAAGAACTGCGCGCAGCGTTCCCGCCAGACCCGGTCCAGATCGACCTGGTCCGGTCGCCGTGCCGGTTCGGAAAGCTCCTCGGCGGCCAGTACCCGCGACAACCGGTACGTGCGGTCCGCCCCGGACCTCGTGGCCAGCAAGTAGCTCCGGTCGCGCACGGTCACCAGGCCGATCGGGTCCACCGTGCGCCACTGTGGCGCCTGGCCCGTCGCCGCGTAGTGGATGCGCAGTTGGTGTCCGGCGAGCACCGCATGCCGGATCTCGGTCATCGTCGTGCCGCCCACTTCCTCCGGGACCGGCCGACGTGAGAGCAGGTCGGTCTCCGGCTCGACGAGGAAACGCCGGGCCGCGTCGCTCGCGGTGGCGCGATGGCTTTCGGGCAGCGCGTCGGTCACCTTGCGCATCGCCGAGGTGAGCGCCGCGCCAAGGCCGAACACCCGCTCGCCGCGCCCCGATCCGGCGGTCAGCAGGGCGACGGTCTCGTCGTGGTTGAGTCCGGTGAGCTCGGTCCGGAAGCCGGGCAGCAGCGCGAAGCCGCCGTTACGCCCGCGTTCGGCGTAGACCGGGACTCCGGCTGCGGACAGCGCCTCGATGTCGCGCAGCACGGTACGGGTGGACACCTCCAGCTCGCGGGCGAGCGTGTCCGCGGTGAGCCGACCGCGCTGACGCAGCAGCAGCACCAGCGAGACCAGCCGATCGGCGCGCATGCGAGGACCCTATCGAATACATGACCAAGGGTGTCGTGATTCGTTGGCAGGCTCTTGAGCACCGACGACGAAGGCGCCTGCCGCGCCGGTGGACGTCCAACTCCCATGAGACGAACGGAGCTGATGTGGCAGTGGAACGCACGGCGATCAACCCGGTGACATGGTCGCTGGAAATGGGCTTCAACCAGGGCGAGATGGTCACCGGGCACACCCGGACCCTGTACTGCTCCGGGCAGACCGCGATGAGCGGTGACGGCAAGCCCCGGCACGAGGGGGACATGGCCGCACAGCTGGCACTCAGCCTCGACAACCTGGAGGCCGTGCTCGCCGAGGCGGGCATGTCCCTCGCGCACCTCGTCCGGCTCAACGTCTACACCACCGACGTCGATCTGCTGTTCCCCCACTACGGCGTGCTGGCGTCGCGCCTGGGCGCCGCCGGGGTCGCGCCGGCCACCACGATGCTCGGGGTGACACGGTTGGCCGTCCTCGGCCAGCTGGTCGAACTCGAAGGGACCGCCGTCGCGTGACGCGACCTCGCCGCCCCTCCTGTTCGTGCCGGTCCGGCCGGCACGAACAGCGTGCGGCTGGGTGACCGGCGATCGCCCTGGCGCTCGGCCGTACCCGGCAGATGCCCCTGCCCGCCGTCCGTGACGCCGCCGACCGGGTGTGGACCATGCGTGTTCCGCGCCGCCCCTGGCCCCTGCGATGGCCGGCGACCGGACAGAACAACGCGACGACAGCCCAGCAGAGCGTCAGTCAGTGCCCGGGTCACGACCACCGGAACCCGAGTATCAGCATCAATGTCAGTGGTGGCTGTAACGCTGGACGGATGAACGGCGACGAGCAACTGCTGCGCGGCCGGGTCTACGGCCACGACCACGACGACCCCGACCCGGGACCCCGCTCCGGGAAGACCTACGCCCACCTCGTCGGAGGGCCGCTGGACGGGTTGCTGCTGGACGTCACGGGCTGGACGCCGGACGAGATCGGCACGGGTGCCGCACTGCCCACCGAACTCGGGCAGTTCCCCGGCGGCCGCGCGCTGTACGATCCCGGCCCCGGCGAGCCCCGTGCACTCGGCCCCGGAGTGACGTGCCGCTTCCACTACCGAGGGGACAGCCCCTGAGGGGTGAGGACGCGGGACCGTCCGGATGCCCGACACGTCGATCACTCGAATCGTGCCCGGCCGTGTGTCAGCTCGTGGGCAGCGTGCGCTCCAGGAGAGGGAGCAGACGGTCCCAGTGGCGCCGCAGCGCGGAGGGGTCGAAGGCGTCGGTGTCGGACATGGTGAAGCCGTGGACGGTGCCGGGGTAGATCTCGGAGGTGTAGGTGACACCTGCGGCATCCAGCGCCCGGTTGAGTTCGGCGAGGGCTTCGGGCGTCAGGTCGGACTCGGCATGGCCGAGGTGGACCTCGGCGGTGAGCTTGGACAGCAGCCGGCGCAGGCCTTCAGGGCCGTCGGCGCTCACGGGGCCGTGGAATCCGGCGACGGCGGCGACTTCGCGGGGGTGGGCCGCGGCGGTGGTCATCGCCAGAAGGCCGCCGATGCAGTAGCCGGTCACCGCGACCGGCCCGGCGCCGACCTCGGGCTGGGCGGTGAGGAACCGGAGGTAGGCGTCGGCGTCGCTCAGGACGCGTTCGGTGGTGTGCGCCTCGATCAAGGGCATCAGCCGGGCGAAGATCGCGGGCCGGACCTCTTCTCCGATGTGCTCCGGAAGGTCGATCACCGGTGCCGGGCCGTGCCGGTAGAAGACGTTGGGGACGAGCACGTAGTACCCGTGCTCCGAGAGTTCGCGGGCCATCTCCCGCAGCACGGGCCGGATGCCGAAGCCGTCCGCGTACATCAGCACCCCGGGGTGCCGTTCGCCCCGGTCGGGGAAGGCGGAGAAGGCGTCGGCCCTGCCGTCCGTGGTGGGGATCTGCAGTGTCTTGATGGGCAAGTTCTGCCTTCCTGTCGGCCACTCGATCAGCGTTAGTCGCACTAACGATGCAAAGGTTCGAGTGAACGTACATCGTTAGTGGCACTAACACAACGGTAGATTTGATGCCATGACCAGAGCCGAGGCCGCCGACCTGACCGACGCGGACGCCCTCAAGACGCCCGACAGGCTGCGGCGGCGGGCGAGCCGGCTGTTGTCCCAACTGACCGTGCGATCGGACCGGCTCATCACCGAAGGGCTGGCCCGGGCCGACGCCCGCAAGTGGCACTACGCCGTGCTCGCCTCACTGCGGGAGTTCGGCCCGGCCAGCCAGGCGGAGTTGAGCAGGCGCTCCGGCATCTACCGCAGCGACATGGTCGGTGTGCTCAACGAACTGGCCGAGCGCGACCTGGTCGAGCGGACGCCGGACCCCACCGACCGGCGCCGCAACGTCATCACGATCTCCCCCCGAGGCCGCCGCCACCTGGACCGCCTTGACGTGCTCCTGGACGACCTCCACGACACGCTCCTCGCCCCTCTCACTCCGGCCGAACGCGACCAGTTCGTCCAGTTGCTCACGCGCTTGCTGGACCACCACGCCGGGAGCTCGTGAGCGGCAGAGCGGTCTCGGGCGTGCTCGACGGAGACATCAGTCGAAGAGGGCGACGAGTCCGTTCACCCAGATCGCGACGAAGGCCAGGACCGCCACCAGGCACCCTGCCCCTGCCAGGAAATCGGTGAGCGGGTTTCCCCCGCTGTCCTCCTGCCGGTCGGACGGTTTCGTGTCCCAGTCGACGGGGCGCCCCAGGGCTTCGGAGCAGGCTGCTCGTACCGCTGCCAGTTGCTCTCTGGCGAAGGCGGTCCGGGCATGCGACTCAGGGCCCTGCCAGGCGAGGGCCCGCATGCGTTGCGGAGCTGTCCGGTACCTCGCCTCGAAGGCGGCGGTCTCCGCCTCGTCCCGGTCCTGCTCGAGATACATCCAACGGCCCGCCTCGGCAGGCTCCGCGTACAGGCGGTAGACCTCGGCCAAGCGACGGCGCAACGGCAGGTCGTTCGGGTACGACGACACCAGCCCGCGCAGACGCTGGCGCGCGACGGGAACCCGGCCGGCGGCCAGGTCCGCCTTGACTCGGGCAAGGGTGTCTCGCAACGGCATGAGCACATGATCGGATACCGCAGTGACCGCCGTCGACTTCGTTTCGGCCGGTGCCAACCCGCGGAAGGCCCATGTCGGAAGCGTGCTGACCCCCGGGCCACACCACCTTGATCACGAAGCATCCCGCCTGTGATCATGAAGCGTGTTGATCGCAGACGAGGGCCGGGCAGACAGTGAGCAGGAGTCGGACGGGTGGCCGGACACAGCGGGGGACACCGCGCTCACCATCAAGATCCGTGAGGCCGATCCGCTGGTGCGGGCCGGATTTCCCGCCCATGTGACCGTCCTCTATCCCTTCCTGCACCAGGACCGCATGAACGACCTCGTCGAGCGTGAACTGTCCCGCCTCTTCGCCCGGCATCCCTCCTTCGCCCTGACCTTCGCCGAGTTCGGCCGGTACCCCGGAGTCCTGTACCTCGACCCTCAGCCACACGGCCCCGTCAAGGCGCTCACCGCGGACCTCACTCGGCGCTGGCCGCAGCTCGTGCCGTATCGAGGGATCTTCGGTGCTGGACTCGACCCGCACCTGACGCTCGCGAATCACGAGGGCCCCACGACTCAGGACGTGGCCTACGACGCGTTGCAGGCCGAACTCGCGCCGCTGCTGCCGCTGCGGTGTCACGTCGATACGGTCGAACTCATCGTCTGGGACGGGGAACGCTGGCAGACTCGGGCCGAGTACCCACTCGGGCCATCGGATTGACGCCTACGCCTGGCTCGGCCCGTGCTGGGAGGTTTCGAGCAGGGACGTGATCGTGGAGTGCCGGCGTTGATCGGCTGTCGCGGGGTCCTCCGTGGGGATGACGTGCACGGGGCCGTAGCGGGCGGGGTAGCCGGCGAACACGAAGAAGCGGTCGACCACGTGTGAGTTGAGGCTCCAGGGGGTGTTCCTCGACAGCCATGTCTCATGGAGCTGATCGAGGTAGGCGCGGTCGGCCTGGCGCAGGCCGAACACCGTTCTGCTCGTCCATTCGCGCCATCCGCGAAGCCCCGAGGCGGTCCTGATGACGCTGTCGGTCTGGGCGATGACGTCCTGGGCCGCGGAGATGTCGCCCGCCTGGCAGATCAGCTTGGCGGCGAGGGCTGTGCGCATCGTGAGCGTCTCGCCGTACCGGTCGGCCTCGGAGAGGACGGCATCACATTCGGCCGGTGTACTGCGGCCCATGAGGGTTCTGCGCCACAGGACGGTCGCGTCGTTGTCCAGCGCCAGGACTCCAGACGCCGCGACAGCTCCGTCTTGCCGATGCCTCCGACGCCGTAGAAGGAGAGGACGTTGCGGCGAGCGGGATGCCCCAGGGCCGTGGAGCCGGCGCGGATGCGCTCGCCGTGCACACGGAGTGCCGTGGCGAAGGCCGTGTACTCGTCGACACGGTTGGTGAACAACTCGGTCGCCGAGTACCGGGGTTCGAAGATCCGGTCAAAGTCGCTCACAGGCCCCCCGACCCCCTGGCCGGACACCCCGGCCCTTCCATGGCAGCCCCTGACTATGACCCACCCGGCAGCAGGTCAGGAAGATTTCCACCAAGTCCGGCCGACGGGTGGTGCCCGGTCGTCCGCCTCCGGCCACAGGAGCGCGACACCGAGGCTGATAAGGAGCGCGTTCCGGGGTACCTGCGTCGGCATGGCTTCGGAAACCGATCACGTTGAATCCGTACGCGCTCTGCGGCAGCTGCGCCGGATGCGCACTTTCTACGCCGGGGGTGCCGTCCTGTGGGCGACTTCGGCCGTATCGGCGGGATGGGACGACCCCGGGGGCCGGCCGATGTGGGTGTCGGTGGCGTTCCTGGTGGTCTTCGCCGCTCTGCTGGGCCTGACGGCGCTGTGGCTGAGGCGTCGGCAGGCCGACCGTACGGAGGAGCCCGTGCACCATGCCGCTCCCCGGCGGACGGCCTGGCGTCGGCACGCCAACGCCTGAGGGCGGGAGACCGGGCCGCGGCCGTCCTCGGCCTACTCCTCCGCGATCGGCCGGACGTCCTCCGGCCGATCGCGGCGTGGTTCGTGCCGGAAGTCGTGCGGCCGATCGCGGCGCAGTTCCTCGTACCGCTGCGCGTAGGCATCGACAGCCTGGTGAACCGTGCAGCCCAGGGTTTCGCGGATCGTCGCGATCGCGGCGATGCTCCGGTGCGCCAGGATGTCGCGGTCCACACTCGCGGGCAGTCCGTCCATGGCGTGAGGCTACCGGGCAGGTCTGATCGGGTTCAGCCGAGTCGTCGTCCTGTGCTCCACCGACTGCGCCGATCGACGATGGTTCGATCCGTGTCGTCACCCAGGCCCCGGTCGATGGAGGGCCGGCCGGTAGATGAGCTCCTGGATGTGACCGTCGAGGGTGCGATGCTCGACCAGTTCCAGATCGAAGTCGGCCGCGTCCCGGAAGACCGGGTCCAACCCCGTCCGGCCGGTGATGACGGGGAAGAGCGTCACCTGCAGGCGATCGACCAGGCCGGCGGCCATCAGCGCCCGGTTCAACGACAGGCTGCCGTGCGAGCGCAACGGCACGTCCGATTCCGCCTTGAGCCGGGCGACGACATCGACGGCGTCACCGCTGATCACGGTAGCGTCCGGCCAGTCGAGGGGGCCTTCCAGCGTCGTCGACACCACTGTCGTGGGCAGGTTCCTCATCCGCGTCACCCAGGGGTCCCGCACGTCGGATTCCTCGGTGCTCGAGGCCAGCATCTCCGTGAAGGCCCGGAACGTGTTGGCCCCGTAGACCATCCGCTGCTCTCCGCCGTAGAGGGCGAGGCGGCGGTCGAGCAGCTCGGGCCCCTGCTTGCCCCAGTAGCCGGTCCAGTTGCCGCCGGCGGCACCGTAGCCGTCGAGGCTGGAGAAGACGTCGAACGTGTAGGTGGCGGTCATGTCGTGCTCCTCACGTGAGGTCGATCGGTGTGAGCGGGCAGTGGCGAGACCGGCGCTCTTCTCCGGCGGCGGTCTGCGGTGACCCTCGTACCGGTAGACCCGGCGCGCTGGTGAAAATCATCGCTGCGCCCACCTCGCGTCGCGCCCGATCGCCGGCACGGCCGCGGTCGGGCGGTGCACCCGCGCATCCCGCCCTCGCGCGAAATGGTTCGCGGTGTCCTCCCGATCCGGGCATGATTCCCCCGTGCATGGCGGCAGGGGGCAGCGTGAGCAGGGGCGATACGCCCTGACGGACTCGGGGAACGGCCACGTCTGGGGCGTCTGCGCGGAGGTGGAGGGACTCTTCAGGGAGCCCCGGCGGGCGACCTATGAACTCCTCGGCTGGGTGCCGGACGATGCCGAGGTGCGCGGCTGGGTCGGGCACCGGGTGTGGCTGGTGCCGGACGACAGGACGCTGGACGCCTGGCTGCTGGAGGACGCGGAGAGCCTCCCGGGGCGGCGTCCGGGGGATGCTCTCGTCCTCACGGGTATGGACGACTATCTGGGTCCGCCCGAGGGACACAGGGGTCTGGTCCGTCTGCATGACCGGTACCGGTGGCTGGGCTCCTGCCGGGAGTTCGCACGCGTCCTGCCCGACGAGCGAGCCGCTCCCTCTCTCGTCCTACGGGGCCTCTCGCCGAGCGGCCGGCTGCGGCAGGCACTGGCGACGGGCACCCGGCGCGCGCTGAACCTGGACGAGGCCTGGCTGCGGATACGCGACGACAGCGGCGAGCCGCTCACCGACCGGCTGCTGCGGCCGACGATCAGGGCCTGGCGCCCGTCCGCGCACGGGCCGGACCTGATCGACCTGGAACTCGACGAAGAGCTCGACGCGCCCGTCCCGGGCCATGCCCGTCCCATCTGGGACCGCTGGCTCGCCGGGCCGCCGCAGACCCCCGGCCTCTGGGCCGGCCTGGACACCCGGCAGCGCGAGGCGTGGCTCGATCTCGTCCGCGAGCGGGGCTGCCGGTTGCCGTACGCGGCCCTGCCGGCCGGACGCGTATACGAGCTGGACGGCCGGCACATCACCGACGAGCCGAGCCTCTTCCTGGCCCTCGGCGAGGCCGTCAACGGGCCGGGCGGCTACTTCGGCGGCTGCGTGGACGCCCTCGCGGACTGTCTGCGCGGCACGTTCGGGTACACCGCCCCCGCGACCCTGCTCTGGCGGGACATCGAGGCCGCGCGCGAGCACCTGTCCCACGTCCTGACGCCCGAGGGCGAACCGTACGACCTGGTCGCGCTCGTGCTCGAAGTCCTGGCCGAGGGCCACATGCGGGTCACCTTCACGTGACGGTCGCTCCGGGCGAGGCGCGGACCCTCTCGGCATCAACACGCTGATCGAAAACCCGAGTTGAGCGCCAGGACCGGTTGTTATGGTGGCGCGATGCCATCGGTCAAGCAGATCCAAGTCACCTTCGACTGCGCGGAACCCGAGCGAGTCGCTCGCTTCTGGTGCGAGGTGCTCGGGTACGTCGTACCGCCGCCGCCGGAGGGTTTCACCACGTGGGACGACTTCAATCGCTCACTGCCGCCCGAGGAGCGGGGGGCATGGTTCGTGGCCCTTGATCCCACGGGCGTGGGCCCGCGCCTGTATTTCCAGCGCGTCCCGGAAGGCAAGGTCGCCAAGAACCGGGTGCACCTCGACGTACGGGTCGGCACCGGTCTCGTGGGCGAGGAGCGCCTGGCCACGCTCGAGGCCGAGTGCGCCCGACTGGTCGCACTCGGCGCGGTACGCGAGCGACTGCTGGAGGCCGACGAGGACAACGAGTCGTGCATCGTGATGCAGGACATCGAGGGCAACGAGTTCTGTCTCGACTGAAACCGCGAGGTAGCGCCGGGCGGTGGGAAGGCATGGGGCCAGAGCCAGGAGAAGAGTCGCGACGGTGGAAAGACGCCGGTCGAACCGCACGGGCTGCTCCTCACCGACCCCACGGCAGCTCCGGGCCGCCCGGGGTTCACCGGAAACGCGACAACGTATGCGGCGCAGCCGCCCGTTGCCCGGTCGGCCCTGCCTGCGGCGACCTTAAGGGCCCGGACGTGCTCGTCGTCCCTGACACCTGTCAGGGACGACGAGCAACCGCTACACGGAGTCCGTGCGCCTCACGGCGCTCCCGGAGGAGATGACCTCAGCGGCGGAATGACCTCAGCCGAGTATTGCCTCAGCGCACCTGCCGTGCGTACGGCGCGACGGTGATCCGGTCGATCAGCGGCGCGTAGCGGGAGCGGAGCAGCACGCCCGGGAACGTGTCCGACGCGTAGGTGGTGCCGTCGAAGTTCGGCAGTTCCTCGGAGCGGAAGCCGATCGTGTTGTTCCCCTTCCTCAGCTGCACCGGGACGGTCAGCTCCCAGAAGTTGTTCTGATGGAAGCTGTGCGGGAAACCGACGCGCCGCGCGTCCTCGCCGTTGACGCTGATGTCGGCGTGGCGGGCGAGCGGGTCGGGGTTGTAGTGGGTGGCCTCGGACTGCTCCGGGTTGGAGTAGCGGATGCGCAGGGCGTACAGACCGGCCCGGTCCGCCGTGACGGTGAACGTCGCGGTGTTGCCGTTGCCGGGGGCGCCGCCGATACCCGTGATGGCCGTGCCGGCGGTGGCGAGGGAGAGCGGGGTGAGGGTGGCCGAGCCGGCGAGCCGCGCGTCCCCGGCCTCGTAGGCGCGCGTCGGCAGCGCGCCCTCGGTCGGGGTGACCGTGAGGCGGTCGACGAGGGTCGTGACCGGGCCCCCGGTCACGGTCACCTTGTTGACGCCGCCGGAGAGGGAGACCGCCGCACGGGTACTGCCCTTGGCCAGGCGCAGGACGTCGTGGCCGTTGACGGAGAGCCGGGCGCCGGTTCCGCCGAGGGTGTCGACCTGGAGTGTGGCCTCGCGGTCGGCCGGCGAGTACACCCAGAACGTGGCGCTCTGGCCCTTCGCGAGGCGGACCGCGCCCGAGCCGGTCGCCGCCGGCTTCGGAAGGTCGTAGACGGGACGTGCGCCGCTGGCCGGCCAGGCCAGTTCACCCTCGTGGACCTGCGTCTCCGCCGTGGCGCGGGGGAGGGAGAGGGCGAGGCGGTCGACGATCGCGTCGCCCTGGGTGGCGCGCTTGCCGTCGGCGCTCCGCGCGGCGAGCGTCAGAGTGTGGCTGCCCTTGGTGAGCTTCACCTTGGTGTCGGTGTGGTCCCAGACGACCCACTTGTAGCCGAGCGGCAGGTGCAGTTCCTGTTCGCTGCCGGCCTCGCCGTCCACCCGCAGGAAGACGTTGGTCGGGCCCTGCTCCGTGACCTTGTCGAAGGTGTTGAGGGAGTTGGCGAAGACGCTCAGGTCGTAGGTGCCGTCCTCGGGCACGTCCACGGTGAAGTCGAGCGCGACGTCCGAGCCGGTGCGCAGGCCGCCGACGTCGTAGCCGCCGGAGGTGTAGAACTTCGACACGTCACGCGGCGAGCCCTCCGGCCCGTTCTTCGACCAGCCGGAGCCGCTGTGCGCGGCGTCCTCCGCCTCGTACGAGGACTGCCAGCGCACGGGCGGGACCTGCGTGCCCTTGGCCTCGCCGGCGGGACTGAGCACCACCTCGTAGGCCGAGGACTCCGTCAGCTTCGGCAGGGCGCCGTCGCCGAAGTCGAGCGCGACCGTCCCGTCCTCACCGACCTTCAGGTTCGACTCGGCGAGCAGCTTCGGGCCGGACGAGTCGCCGACCTGCCCGCTCCACTCGATCTCCCGCACCCAGGCGTGCACGCGCCGGCCGAAGACCTTCTCCGGGACACCGGCGAAGGTGATGTGACCCTTGCCGCTGGAGCCGCCGAAGACCAGCCGGGCCTGCCTCCTCTTCTGGTCGAGCGTGGCGACGCCCTGCATGGTGTAGTTCTCGCCGGGGAACGGTGGGGTCACCTTCACCGTGTGCCCGCTCATCGAGGCGTATGAATTCAGCAGCCACCACTGGCCGTTGCCGCGGTTGGACTGCACGGCGGAGTCGGAGAGGTTCCCGTCGATGTTCCAGTACGCGATGTCGGCGTCGACCTTGGACTCCTCGATCGCGGACACCCACTGGATCATCTGGCCGGGCACCGAGGTGTGGTAGTTGAACGCGTACTCGTTGATGTTGACGGGGAGTTGGGTGCCTTCCTTGCCGGTGCCCTTGAAAAGGTCCTTCTCCCACGCCCGGTACGTGGCGACGCTCCGGCGCACCGCCTCCGGGTGGCTCAGTTCGTGCCAGGTGATGACGTCCGGGAGGGTGCCGGCGGCCAGGGTGTGGTTGAGGAAGCCCTTCACCTGGTCGTACAGGACGCTGGTGTTGGGTCCGGCGATGCGGGCGCTCGGCATTTTGCCCTTGATGAGCCGGTACACCTGGTCCCATGCGGCGAAGTAGTCGTCCGGGTCGTCGAGCCAGCTGACCTTGTCGTAGCTCCACTCGCCGGTGCCGAACATGTTGCCCTCGGGCTCGTTGAACGGCACGAAGACGATGTTGTCCTGGTACTGCTCGGGCAACTTGAGGACCTGGTCGACCTGCTGGGCGATCTTCTCCTCGTAGCCCTTGAGCTTCTCCGCGGGAGTGTCGCCCGGCCACTGGTAGGGGAAGCCGCGGTGGATGTCGGTCATGTAGATGTACACGTCACCGTCGGTGGAGTCGGCCAGCGGCTTCACCACCTCCAGGGCATCGGCACCGGGGTGCTGCGGACCGTCCTGCGCCTTGGTGGAGACCGTGCGCAGGCCCATGCCCTCCATGAGGTTGTTGGTCGGGACGTCCGGCCCGTACAGGCCGTAGAGGGTGCCGGAGGCGCCGCCGTGGAACGCGCCGGTGTTCGAGCCGAGGTCGACGGTGAGCTGCCCTTCGCGGACCACGGTGACGTTGGCCTCGACCGCGCGTCCGGCCGCGGTCCCGGCGACCGTGAAGGTGCCCGGCGCGGCGTACTTCTCGGCGGGGACGGCGTCCCAGGTGACGGGAGTGTCGCGGTCGTAGCCGTCGGAGAAGGAGGCTCGGACGGCGGCGGGGAGCGACGGGGCCGTCCCGGTCGTGGTACGTGCCTCGAAGGAGGTCTTCGAGAGCTGCTGGAGGGTGGGCACGGCCCCGACCGTACCGGCCACCTGCTCGGGGCTCAGGGCGGCGTGCCACACGGTGAAGTCGTCGATCGCGCCCTTGAGCAGCGGGTCCGGGTAGAGGGACTTGCCTATGTACCCGGCGGCGGTGGCCGAGGCGTCCAGCAGGTCCTTGGCCTTGATGCCGGTCTCGGCGGAGGAGACCGCCACGCCGTCGAGGTACGTGGTGAGCCGGCCCGCGGAGGTGTCGAGGGTGACGGTGACGGTCCGCCACTCGTCCGCGGGGAGCGGCGCGTAGCCACGCACCTGGGCCTCGGCGCCGCCACCACCGGTGGTCACGGAGGTCTGGAACAGCCCGCCGCCGCTGTAGGGCGTGCTGAAGAGGTACTTCGTGGTGTTCGTGCCCAGGTCGAAGATCCGCTGCCAGGGCGACTTGTCGCCGCTCCACTTCACGCGCGCGGAGACCGTCAGGTCGGCCGCGTCGCCGACCACGGCGCGGGGCAGACGGACGTACGCGCCGCTGGAGTCGGACGCGCCGCCGGGCAGGGCGAGGGCCTTGCCTCCGCCGGTGCCCTCGACGGACCGGGCGGTCGAGCCGTTGACCAGGTCTGCCGTCAGACCGTTG
Organism: Streptomyces sp. WAC04114; assembly: GCF_019733245.1. Classification (NCBI taxonomy): domain Bacteria; kingdom Bacillati; phylum Actinomycetota; class Actinomycetes; order Kitasatosporales; family Streptomycetaceae; genus Streptomyces; species Streptomyces sp. WAC04114. Next base: position 84,713 of record NZ_JAIGQA010000002.1, on the reverse strand, counting down.
CCGGAACTGTCGGTGATCTTCCCGGAGGCCATGTCGTCCTGGTCGAAGGTGTAGCGGGCGGCGGGCCGGGGCGCCTCCGCCGCCTGTGCGGGAGCGGCCGGTGCGGCCAGCAGGCCCGCGCCGAGCGCGAGCGTCATGGCGGCGGGTGCTCGTCGCCGGGCGGATCTGTCAGCGGATGGCATGGATGGCGTCCTCGATCTCTGAGTGGGCGGGTCCGGGAGTGGAGGGTTCCGGGAGGAGAGGTTTCCGGGAGCAGGCCGTGCCGGGCGGTAGGCGGCCTGGGCGGCCGAACCCGGTCGGCTGCTCGTGGACGGGGGGCCGGCGAGGGTGCGTGGCAATGTCGATGTCGTCGTCGGTCGAATCGGTTCGATTTCCCTGGGGCGCAGGCACGTCTCCGGACGGTGGCAACGGCCGCTCGCCTCCTTGGGAGTAAGGAAGCAGCCCGGGTCTGCCGGAAGGATCACTGTGTCGAACCGGTTCGCGAAGCTAGCACCGGGGAACCCGGCCAGCAATCCCTCCGGCACAAGGAGATGTACGGCCCCGGAGTACGTGGAGAAAGTGTGGTCCGGGGTGTTGACAGGCATTCGGGCGCTTCCTACCGTCGCTTCACGCGAACCGGTTCGACTGCCGGCCCTCGCACCCCGTTCCACCCCCTCGTCCTCATGACCGGCGAGCGCTCTCTCCCCCGAGGCGTCGAACCGGTTCGAGCAAGGAGCCCCCGTGAACATCGGTGAGATCGCCAAGCGGGCCGGTGTCTCGCGGAGCACCGTGTCCTACGCGCTGAGCGGCAAGCGCTCGGTGTCGGAGGAGACCCGTCGCAAGATCCAGCAGGTCATCGACGAGCTGGGGTACCGGCCCAACGCCAGCGCGCGAGCCCTGGCCAACGGGCGCACCAGCACCCTCGGCCTCGTCTTCCCGCCCGCGGGCAACCACTACACCGGGATGCAGCTGGACTTCATCGGCAGCGTGGTGGAGGCGGCGGCGGTGCACGACTACGACGTGCTGCTGTCGCCCAGCGGTGCCGACAGCGACCGTTCGTTCCAGCGCCTGCTGGGGGAGCGGAGGGTCGACGGGGCGATCCTGATGGAGATCAGGCTGGAGGACGACCGGGTCGACCACCTGGCCGAACTGGACTTCCCCGCCGTCGCCATCGGCCGCACCGCCCACCCGGAGAACGGCTGGTGGGTGAGTCTGGACCACACCGCGCTCGCCGCGGCCTGCGTCCATCACCTCGCCGACCTCGGCCACCGCCGGGTCGCCTTCGTCAACCGGCCCGAGCAACTGCTGCGCGCCGGGTACGAGTCCGCCCACCGCGGCCTGGACGGCTTCACCAAGGCCGCGGCCGAGCGCGGGCTCACGGTAAGGACGTACTGCTGCGGGGACGACGCGGCGTCCGGCCAGGCGTGCCTGGAGCGGATCCTGCACGACGACCCGGCCACCACCGCCCTGGTCACACTGAACGAGGCCGCACTGGGCGGCCTGTACCGGGGGCTCGCGAAGGCGGGCCGGCACGTACCGCGCGACTTCTCCGTCACCGGAGTCGTCGCGAGCCGGTGGGCCGAGACGGTCACCCCGCAGCTCACCGCGGCGGACGTACCGGCCGAGGAGATGGGCCGTCGCGCGGTCGGCCTGCTCGTCGAGCGGATCGAGCACCCCGCCGCGCCGGGCCGCCATCACCTGCTCACACCGCCGATCTCGCTGCGGGCCAGCACCGGGCCCGCGACCGGCACATCCTTCCCCGCAGCCTGACCGCACAGCGCAGCCCCCTCACCCCTCTCCCTCCTCACGAGCACCCGACCTCACCCTCGCCGGTTCGGCATGCCCGCTTCCCCCCAGCCACCACTCCCACGGCACCCGTGTGCCCAGAACGAAGGACCCGCCATGCACAGCTCCTCAAGGCGCCGGCTCGCCGCGGTGGCCCTGTCGACCGTCGTCGCCGTCACCGGTGCCGCCTGCTCCGCCGGGTCGGGCAGCGCCGACGCGAAGGGCTCGGACAGTGGCGCGTACACCGTCTGGGACCCGTACCCGCAGTTCGCCAAGGGCTCGGCCTGGGTGAAGCTGCTGGACGCGTGCGGCGCCAAGGCCGGGGTGAAGATCAAGAGGACCGGCTACGACACCAGCGATCTGGCGAACAAGGCGCTGCTGGCCGCCCAGCAGGACAACTCCGCGGACGTCCTCATCGTCGACAACCCCGTGGTGTCGACGCTGGCCGAGGCGGGCGTGCTCACCAGCACCGAGGACAACAAGCTCGACACCTCGAAGGTCGACCCCAACCTGCTCGCCGCCGGCCAGTCGGACGGCAAGACCTACGGAACCCCGATCGGCGCCAACACCCTCGCCCTCTACTACAACAAGAGGGTCCTGAAGGAGGCCGGGGTGGACATGGCCTCGGTCAAGGACTGGACGTCGCTCACGGCGGCGCTGGCGAAGGTGAAGGCGGCGGGCAAGAAGGGCATCACCTTCTCCGCCATCGGCACGGAGGAGGGCAGCTTCCAGTTCCTGCCGTGGTTCTGGGGCGCGGGAGCCGAGCTGACCGAACTCGACTCCGCGCAGGCCGTATCCGCCCTGTCGCTGTGGAAGGACTGGCTGAAGGAGGGCTACGCACCCAACTCCGTCATCAACAACACCCAGACCACCAGCTGGCAGGAGTTCGCCGGCGGCGACTACGCCTTCGCCGAGAACGGGACGTGGCAGCTCGCCAACGCGAAGAAGGCCGGCTTCGAGTACGGCGTCCTGCCGGTGCCGGGTGCCGACGGAGGCAGCGCCGCAGCCCCGACCGGCGGCGAGTTCGTCACCATCCCCACCCAGGGCGACACCGGCCGCTACGCCACCTCCCAGAAGCTGGCGACCTGTCTGACCAGCACCCAGAACCTGTACGACACCGACACCACCCTGTCCTACGTGGCCCCCACCAGCGAGGTCCAGGCCAAGCAGGTCGAGGCGGACGCCGAGCTGAAGCCCTGGGTCGCGGCGGTCAAGGCGGCCAAGGGGCGCACCAGCGACGACCTGGGCACCACGTACCCGAAGATCTCCGAGCAGCTGTGGAAGGCCGTCCAGTCCGCCCTCAGCGGCGCCAAGTCGCCCGAGGACGCCCTCACTTCGGCGCAGGCGGCGGTGAAGTGACGAGGGCCCGATGAAGCAGACGACCCAACCGCCGGACCACCTGTCCGCGCACGCCCGGAACGGGGCGGCCACAGCCACCCCGCCCCCGGCACCCGCGCGCGCCCGGCGCCGTCCCACCTCCCCGCAGTGGGCCGCCTGGGGGTTCCTCGCCCCGGTGACCCTCTACCTGGCCCTCTTCTACGCCTATCCGCTCTACCGCAACCTCGACCTCAGCCTGCGCGACTACACCGTCCGCTCCTTCGTCCAGGGCAACGCGCCCTTCACCGGCATCGAGAACTACCGGACCGTCCTCGACGACCCGACCTTCGCCCCCGCCCTGCTCCACACCGCGCTCTTCACCGCCGTCTGCCTGGTCTTCCAGTACGCCATCGGTCTGGCCCTCGCGGTCTTCTTCAGCCGGCACTTCCGGCTGTCGGCGACCCTGCGCGCGCTGTTCCTGGTGCCGTGGCTGCTGCCGCTGATCGTGTCGGCGTCCACCTGGTCGTGGATGCTCAACAGTGAATCGGGCGTCGTCAACGCCGCCCTGCACGCCCTCGGCATCGACCCGGTGAACTGGCTGACCTCACCCTCCTGGTCGCTGATCTCGGTGATCATCGCGAACATCTGGATCGGTGTCCCGTTCAACCTGGTCGTGCTGTACAGCGGCCTGCAGTCCATCCCCGCGAGCCTGTACGAGGCCGCCGCCCTCGACGGCGCGAACGCCTGGCAGCGCTTCTGGCGCATCACCTTCCCGCTGCTGCGGCCGGTGTCCGCGATCACCCTGCTCCTCGGCCTGATCTACACCCTCAAGGTCTTCGACATCATCTGGATCATGACCAAGGGCGGCCCGGCCGACTCGTCGACCACCTTCGCCACCTGGTCCTATCAGCTCGGCTTCGGCAATCTCCTGCCCGCCTTCGGACCCGGCGCGGCCGTCGGCAACCTGCTGGTCGTCGCCGCCCTGGTGTTCGGCCTGATCTACGTGAAGGTCCAGCGAAAGCAGGCGCTGTCATGAACCGACGCACCGGCCGCACATGGTGGAAGACCGCCCTCGGGCTGCTCCTGACCGCCATCATGCTCTTCCCGGTCTACTGGATGCTCAACGTGTCCCTCACACCCGACCGGGACATGCGCAAGAGCCCACCCGACCTCTTCCCCACGCACGGCACACTGGACGGCTACCGCACGGTCCTCCACGAGCAGCTGCCCTACCTCGGCACCAGCCTCGTCATCGGTCTGGGCACCGTCGTCCTGACCATCGCCCTGTCCGCCCCCGCCGGCTACGCCCTGGCCAAACTGCGCCCACGCGGTGGCGGCATCCTCAACTTCGTCCTGCTGGCCGCCCAGATGATCCCCGGCATCATCATGGCGATGGGCTTCTACGCCATCTACCTCAGCCTCGGCCTGCTGCAGTCCGTCCCCGGCCTGATCGTCGCCGACTCCACGCTGGCCGTCCCCTTCGGCGTGCTGATCTTCACCGCGTTCATGTCCGGCATCCCCGGCGAGCTGCTCCAGGCTGCGAAGACCGACGGCGCGGGAGCCCTGCGGACCTTCTGGTCCGTCGTGCTGCCGATGAGCCGCAACGCCGTCGTCACGGTGTCCCTGTTCGCGTTCCTGTGGTCCTGGTCCGACTTCGTCTTCGCCGGCACCCTCGCAGGCGGCGGCCCCCACGAGCCGATCACCCTCGGCATCTACCACTACATCGGCAACAACAACCAGGAGTGGAACGCCATCATGGCCACCGCCGTCGTCGCCTCGCTGCCCGCCGCGGTCATCCTCGTCCTCGCCCAGCGCTACGTCGCCGCCGGAGTGACCGCCGGGGCCGTCAAGGACTGAACCGGGGCCGACCCCTCTCACTCTCCCCGTCACCGCCGAGCGGCCTGCACGCCGGCCGACCGGTGACCCCTGCTCGAGAAACGAGTCAGCGCCATGACCGCCGCCCGATCCGGCCCGGCCTTCTCCGTCCACGACATCCCGTTCAGCACCCACGGATCCTGGTTCGACATCTCACCCGTGGTGGCGGAGAAGACCTACGCCGAGGACCTCCATCTCGTCTCGCACCAGAACGGCATGCACGCCGTCCTGCGCCTCGTCCCGCTGGACCCGGCGACGGGCGACCGGGCCGAAGCCCGCGTCGAGACCACACCGGGCCTGCTCAGCTGGATCGGCGCGGTCGGACGCATCGACCTCTCCTACGAGTCGCCCGGCACCGTGCGCCTGCGGGGGAGCGGCCTGGGCATCGGCGTGGAGGCGGCCGCGCGGACCCTCACCCCCTTCAGCGGGACGTACTTCTTCCGCGACCCGGCCGCCGACGCGCACGTGTTCACCTCCTACGAGACCGGACGCCGCTACCGCGTCACCGTGCTGTCCGGCACCGTCACCGACGCCGGCACCCAGACCCTGGGCGGCGGCCACCGCGGCCTCACCGTGGCCGCGGAGGCGTCCGGCCCCTGGGAGATCGCGATCGAGGAACTCGACACCGCCCGCCCGCCGTACGCGTCCCCGGCGACGTTCGACGCGATCACCGAGGCCGAGCGGCGCTCGTTCGCGGAGTTCGTCGACCGGGTGGCCCCGTGGCGCTCCTCCGCCACCCCCGCCGCCGAACTCGCCGCCTACGTCGTCTGGTCGGCGACCGTACGCCCCACCGGGCTCGTCACCCGGCCCGCGGTGCTGATGTCCAAGCATTGGATGGACAAGGTCTGGAGCTGGGACCACTGCTTCAACGCCCTCGCCCTCGCACCCGGTTACCCCGACCTGGCCCTCGACCAGTTCGCCCTGCCCTTCGACCACCAGGACGACAGCGGCGCCCTGCCCGACTCCGTCACCCACTCCGAAGTCCTCTACAACTTCGTCAAACCGCCCATCCACGGCTGGACCTTCGGCCGGCTGCGCCGCCGCCTGCCGACCCCTCCCGGCCACGCCGAGCTCACCGAGACCTACAGTCGGCTGGAACGCTGGACGGACTTCTGGCTCACCGCCCGGCGAGCCCCCGGCGCCGACCTGCCCCACTACCAGCACGGCAACGACAGCGGCTGGGACAACGCCACCACCTTCGACCCCGCTCGGGTCGTCGAAAGCGCCGACCTGGCCGCCTTCCTCGTCCTCCAGCTGCATGAACTGGCCTACCTGGCCACCGCGTTGGACAAGCCGGACCAGGCACACCGGTGGACACGGGCGGCCGAGGAGACGCAGGCGGCGCTGCTCGGCCGGCTCTGGGCCACCGACCGGTTCGTGGCCCGGGCGGTCGACACCGGGGACACCTGGAGCAGCTCCAGCCTCCTCGATCTGATGCCCGTCGTCCTCGGCGAACACCTGCCCGCCGACATCAGCGGCACGCTGGCCGACCACATCAAGGCCCACCTCACGCCGTACGGCCTCGCCACCGAGCTGCCCAGCTCACCGCACTACCTCGCCGACGGGTACTGGCGCGGCCCCATCTGGGCCCCCGCCACCGTCCTCATCGAGGACGGCCTGCGCCGCGCCGGCCACGAACGCCTCGCGGACGACATCAGCGCCCGCTTCCGCGCCCTGTGCGAAGCCCACGGCTTCGCCGAGAACTTCGACGCGCTCACCGGAACGGGCCTGCGCGACCGCGCCTACACCTGGACCGCCAGCAGCTACCTCCTCCTCGCCGAGGCACATGCTCACCGAGAGGGCCGATGACCGCAGGGCAGGCAACCGATGCGCCTCACAGCCGGGCCGCGTGGTCGGGGACGTACGTCTGCAGGTCACGCGGGGGGCGCTGGTAGCCGGTCGACGGGGGGCGGTCCGGCAGTTCCAGTACGGGGGGCGGCACCTCGTGGTACGGCACCGAGTCCAGCAGGTGGGCGATCATGTTCAGCCGGGCGCGGCGCTTGTCGTCGCTCTCGACGACGTACCACGGGGCCTCCGTGATGTCGGTGTGCACCATCATCTCGTCCTTCGCCCGCGAGTACGACTCCCAGCGGCTGATCGACTCCAGGTCCATCGGCGACAGCTTCCAGTGCCGCAGCGGGTCCTCCAGACGCCGGCGGAAGCGCTCCTGCTGCTCGGTGTCGCTCACCGAGAACCAGTACTTGCGCAGCAGGATGCCGTCCTCGGTCAGCATCCGCTCGAAGATCGGGCACTGGCGCAGGAAGAGCTGGTACTCCTCCTTCGAGCAGAAGCCCATCACGTGCTCGACACCGGCCCGGTTGTACCAGGACCGGTCGAACAGCACGATCTCCCCGGCGGCCGGCAGGTGCTCGACGTACCGCTGGAAGTACCACTGGGTGCGCTCACGCTCGGTGGGCTTCGGCAGTGCCGCGATCCGCGCCACCCGGGGGTTGAGGTGCTCGGCGACCCGCTTGATCGTCCCGCCCTTGCCGGCCGCGTCCCGCCCCTCGAAGACCACGACCAGCCGGGCACCCTCGCTGCGCACCCATTCCTGGAGCTTCACCAACTCCGTCTGCAGGCGCAGCAGTTCCTTCTCGTACGCCTTGCGCGGCACCTTCGCCGCCCGCTGTTTCGTCATGCCGCCTCCGCACGCCGCGGTGCCGTCGGGCCTCCGTTCCTGCACCGTACTGTCCTGCCGGGGCCCGCGCACGACGTACCGCCCCGCCGGCGGCGACAGCACGGACCGTCGTCGGAAGGGCCCGCCCGAGTGGCCATCGCAGATCGAATCGAGGGAGGCTGGAGGGGAGGCGGCGGTTCCGAGGACCGACCGCGGTCTCCGGGCGCCGTGAGGAGCGCCGGCGGACGAGCTGCGCAGCGGATGGGAGAAAGCCCATGAGGGTCGGAGTACTGACCGGCGGCGGTGACTGCCCCGGCCTCAACGCCGTGATCCGCAGTGTCGTCCGCAAGGGCGTCCAGGAATACGCGTTCGACTTCGTCGGGGTGCGGGACGGCTGGCTCGGCCTGCTCAAGAACGACATCGTTCCGCTGGACGTCGCCGCTGTCCGGGGGATCCTCCCGCGTGGCGGGACCATCCTCGGCTCCTCCCGCACGAACCCGTTCAAGCACGAGGACGGGCTGCGACGGGTACAGGACACCCTCGCCTCGCACGAGATCGACGCGCTCGTCGTGATCGGCGGCGAGGACACGCTGGGGGCGGCCACGGAGCTCAGCCGGCAGGGGATCAACCTCGTCGGTGTGCCGAAGACCATCGACAACGACGTCTCGGGCACCGACTACACCTTCGGTTTCGACACGGCCGTCGGTATCGCGACGGAGGCCATCGACCGCCTCCACACCACCGCGGAGTCACACATGCGCGCCCTCGTGGTCGAGGTGATGGGGCGGCACTCGGGGTGGATCGCGTTGCACGCCGGCGTCGCGGGCGGCGCCAACGTGATCCTCGTCCCGGAACGGCCCTTCGACATCGATCAGGTCTGTGAGCTGGTGAAACGCCGGTTCGAGATCAACTACGCGCCGATCGTCGTCGTGGCCGAAGGGGCGGTCCCCAAGGAGGGACAGCTGATGGTCAAGGACCAGTCCCTGGACGAGTTCGGCCATGTGCGGCTGTCCGGCATCGGAGAGTGGCTGGCCCAGGAGATCTCGGCCCGTACCCAGAAGGACGCCCGTACGACGGTCCTCGGCCACATCCAGCGCGGTGGCACACCGAGCGCCTTCGACCGGTGGCTCGCCACCCGGTTCGGACTGCATGCCATCGACGCGGTCAAGGAAGGCGACTTCGGCCGCATGGTCGCCCTGCGTGGTACGCGGATCGTCCGGGTCCCCCTCGCGGATGCCACCGCGCAGAACAAGGTGGTCGATCCGTCGCTGTACGACGAGTTCCAGGCCTTCTACGGCTGAGCGGTCACCCTCCGTGCGGCACGACCGCCACCGGACAGCGGGCGTGGTGCAGGACGGCGTGGGCGACCGGCCCGAGACGGCCCTCTGCCGCCCTTGCCCCGGCGCGGCGCCCCACGACGAGCAGGTCCGCACCAGTGGAGGCATTCAGGAGTGCTTCCGCGGGGTGGAGCAGCATGAGATCGCTGCCGACGGTCACACCGGGATACTTCTCCTGCCACGGGCGCAGGACGTCGGACAGCCGCAGCACCTCCTGGTCCTCCCAGTCCGCCCGGTCCTCCTCGGTCACCACCAGGGTCCGTGCCGAGACGGATTCGGCGGGAAAGGCCCAGGCCTGCACCACGTGCAGCGGCGCGGTGTGAGCCTCGGCCGCCGAGAACGCGAAGTCGGCCACCTCACCGACCGGCCGGTGCGCGTCGAAGCCCAGGACGACCTGGCCGGTGCCATGCGCTGCGGGGCCTTGCTCCGCGAAGGAGCCGGGGCGGTACGGGACGAGCACGACGGGGCAGGGGGCCGCTGCCGCCGCCCGCAGAGCCACCGAGCCGACCGCCAGCCCCTCGAACCCGCCCGTTCCGCGCATGCCGGCGACGAGGAGCCCCGCATCACCTGCCGCGTCGACGAGCGCCTCGGCCGGGGCGTCGTCGGACTGCACGCTCTCCACCCGGAGGTCCGGGTGACGGTCGGCGAGGTCTGCGACCGTCCGCTGGAGCCACTGGGCGCCGATGTCGCGCAGCCGGTGCAGGGCCGGATCCGGAACGCCGGTACCGGGGAGCTGTGGAGACGCGTGCAGCAGCCGCAGCGGGACGCCGCGCAGCGCCGCCTCCCGCGCCGCAAGATCGGCCGCCGCCGCGGCCCGCTCGGACCCGTCGATACCCACCAGCACAGGGAGCCGCATCCCGGCCTCCTCACTCCGCCCGCACCCTCGCGGGCTCCCGGCCCATGCCCTCTTCCACTGTTCCACGACGGGACGGCTACGGCGCCCGGACGGTGCACGGGTCGACATCAGCGGCCGGTCCCGCGCACGGCAGGGCTCCCGGCCTTCCCATGCTCAGGGCGGCGGCAGGGCGCCCCCGAGCCGGTCGGCGGGCGCCCGCCGCGATGCGCGTCCGGGGCCTCCCGGGCTGCGATGCCGGCGGGCCTGAGGGACCTGGCGGTGGTTCAGGATCCGGCCCGAATCACCGCACGGTTTGACTGTTTTTCGCCTTCGCCGCTTCGAAATAGTCGCCACCTTTGCGTTTGACGTCGTCCGTGCCCCAGGCCTGTTCGCCTTCTTGGGCCATGGGCTCTCTGTCTTCGGTCCGGGGCCGCAGTGGCATTTTGGCCAGCCTCGGTATGTGCTTCGAGCAATGGATGTACGCCTCTTCGACCTCGACCTCGACCCACATCTGGGGGCGGCGCCCCGGCAACGGATCGAACGGCAGGGCGGGATGGTCACGGCGCATGGTTTCGTCGGGGATCAGGCGGGCCCGGCCATTGATGTGCAAGCCGATGCGATCCACGGAGAAGTCGATGAGCAGGAGACCGACGTGCGGATTCTCGCGGATGTTGCCGAGCGACGCCATGACGCCGTTTCCCCGGTATTCCGGGTAGGTGAGGGTCGCGTCGTCGAGAACGTGCAGGAACCCGGGCGGGCCGGCCCGGAAGGTGCTGTCGCATTCACCGCGGCTGTCCGACGTGGCGAGGAAGAACATCTCCTGCCGGGCCACGAACTTCCTCATCCTGGCGTTCAGCCGGTCCAGCACCTGTTCGTCGTAGAAGCGATCGGCGCGGCCGGTGGTGGCCAACTCGCGCTGGATCTCGTGCTCTCCGTGGCTTCCGGGCCGGTCTGCCCGCTGGTCCTGGTGCAACGGTCCTCCTGACAGGCGAGCCAACGCCTGCATCCGAGCTCTGCTCCGGTGGTCCTACCGGCGCAGGTGACTCCGCCGATCCCCTCGGAGGCCGAATAGCGCTGATCGGCCACGCACATGAGGGTAGAGCAGATCGTTCGAACGTTTCGGCGGGGGAGCAGAAGAAGGGCGGGCCGGTGCCGCAGTCGCCGATGGCCTTTCGTAAAGAATTCGAGGATCTGTGTGAAGAATGGATGGAAGCGTTGTCTCCCAGGAGGACTTCCGATGCGCAGCGTGACCTATTCGATGAACGTTTCACTTGACGGCTACATCGTCGGACCGGACGGCGGCTTCGACTGGACCGAGCCGGACGAGGATGTTTTCCGCTTCTGGATCGACGGGATCCGGCAGGTCGACGTCCATCTGCTGGGGCGACGGCTGTACGAGACGATGCTGTACTGGGAGACCGCCGATCAGGATTCGCTCGACGACGCGCAGCTCGAATGGGCCGCCCTGTGGAATCCGCTCCCGAAGGTGGTGTTCTCCAAGACGCTGACGTCGGTGCAGGGCCATGCCCGCCTGGCCTCCGGCGGACTGGCGGAGGAGATCGAGCGGTTGCGTTCCGAGCCGGGGGAGGGGGAGATCGCCCTGGGCGGCGCGAACCTCGCCGCGCAGGCCGCCGCATCCGGACTGATCGACGAGTACCGGGCCGTGGTCTACCCGGTGCTGGTCGGCGGTGGCCTCCCGTTCTTCCCGCGGGACGAGCGCCGGGTGGATCTCGAGCTCGTCGAGACGCGCACCTTCAGCTCAGGGGTCGTCCATCTCCGTCACCGCGTGACGCGCTGAGCCCGGTGGCACCCGCCACCGGGCCCAGGCCGGCAGGAACGGCAGCCGTGCGGCGAACCGGGTCACGGGTAGCTCACCAGGTGCGCCACGTTGGCCGAGGAGTTCGACGGGCCACCGCGGTCGTTGATGACGTGCCGGATGGTCCCGATGGTGGCTGGTGACCGCGCGGCAGATGCGCGTGCCAGGCCCCGCGTCACCAACCTCTCCGAACAGCACACCTAGGTGCGCGGTGAGGCGTCCAGGAACCGGTGGAGGGAGCTCGTCATGCCGGCGACGAAGGCGTCGCGGGTCGGGGTGTCGACGCGGTCCAGGGACAGGTACGGGTTGAGGTCCTCCAGCTCGACCAGGAGGAGATCGCCCTCCCGGGTACGGCAGGCGTCCACCCGCTGGATGCCGTGATCGAGGGTGTTCCAGTCGATGAAGCGGCGGGCGAAGCCGAGGTCGGCCTCCGTGGGCAGGTAGGGCTCGAGGACCCAGCGCCGGTCGGGATCGGGGGCGTGGAGGGCGTACTGGAAGGCGTCGTCGACGTAGTAGAACGACACCTCGTAGCGGAAGTCGACGCGGGGCTGGACCAGCACGTCGCCGTAGGCGAGGCCGTCCAGCCGGTCCCGGGTGACGAAGGTGAGGCCGATGGAGTCCGCCCCCGCCTTCGGCTTGACCACGTACTGCTCCGTCCGGGGCAGCAGGTCCACATCCTGCGGCCGGTCGACGGTGGGGATGACCGGGTATCCGGCTGCCGTCAGATCCAGCAGATACCGCTTGCCGGCCATGTCCGCCCGGCCCGACAGCGGGTTGTAGACCCGGGTGCCGCGCGCCAGGGCCTGGTTCCGGAAGGCGTCGTACTCCCTCTGGTAGTGGAGCACCGGGCCGCTGTTGCGGACCACGACGGCGTCGAAGGAGTCCATGAGGGCGGCCGCGTCCAGCGGGTGACACAGGGCGAGGTCGAAGTCGCTGCGCAGCCGCGAGGACAGGAAGACGTCCTCGTCGCCGTAGCGCCGCCCCCGGGCCGGGTAGGCGAGATCGGTCACGAACAGAACGCTGGGGCGGCCGGGCACAAGGCATCTCCTGGGTCGGTGGCCACCAATCTACTGACGCCGCCGGGCACGGCCCCGCGCCGGGTTCGGTCCCCCGATCACCGGCCCCGTGACATCAGCGGCGGCCGTGCCCACGCCCCGCGCCCACCGTCACCCGCCCGGGTCGCGACGCAGGCGGGTGAAGCCTGAGCCGCCGTCAGCTTCCCGGGGCATGCATGAGGATCTCCGCCGTATCCGGCCGGGTCGGCGGCATCGATGCGCTGGAGGCGAGAGTGATGAACCAACGCGCCGGACGGACGGGCCCCGACACCCTCAGCGTCCCGGTCCTCATCGTGGGCGGCTCCCTGGTCGGCCTGTCCACCTCGTTGTTCCTGGGACGGCTGGGCGTGCCCCACGTGCTGGTGGAGCGCCACGCGGGCACCTCCATCCACCCGCGAGGCCGCGGCAACAACGTCCGCACCATGGAACTGTTCCGGGTGGCGGGCGTCGAGAAGGGCATCAAGGACGCGGCCGCCACCCTGGCCGTCAACCACGGCATCCTCCAGGCGCCCACCCTGGTCGGCGACGCGGGCGAGTGGCTGTTCAGGGACATCGACCCGGGCGGCGGCCTGGCCCGCTTCAGCCCCAGCGCCTGGTGCCTGTGCAGCCAGAACGACCTCGAACCGGTGCTGCTCGACCACGCCCGCGAGCACGGAGGCGATCTGCGCTTCTCCACCGAGCTGATGTCGTTCGACAGCGACCCCACCGGTGTCACAGCCGTCGTCAAGAGCCGCGAGACGGGTGAGCACACCACCATCCGTGCGGACTACCTCGTCGCCGCGGACGGCCCGCGCAGCCCCGTGCGTGAGCAGCTGGGCATCACCCAGAGCGGGCCCGGCGACCTGTTCCACAACGTCAGCCTCACGTTCCGCTCCCGCGGTCTCGCCGACGTCGTGGGGGACCGTCACTTCATCGTCTGCTACCTGACGAACCCCGAGGCCGACGGCGCCCTGCTGCCGGTGGACAACCGCGAGAACTGGGTCTTCCACGCCCCCTGGCACCCGGAGAACGGCGAATCCCTGGAGGAGTTCACGGACGAGCGATGCGTCGAGCACATCCGCCGCGCGGTCGGGGTCCCCGACCTCGATGTGGAGATCACCGGCAAGGCGCCCTGGCACGCCGCACAGCGGGTCGCCCGCAGCTACCGGTCGGGACGTGTCTTCCTGGCCGGCGACTCGGCGCACGAGATGTCCCCCACCGGGGCCTTCGGCTCCAACACCGGTATCCAGGACGCGCACAACCTCGCCTGGAAACTGGCCGCGGTCATCGACGGCTGGGCGGGGGAGGAGTTGCTCGACACGTACGACGCCGAGCGACGCCCCGTGGCCGAGGCCACCAGCGCGCGGGCCGCGGCCCGGTCGGCCGAACACAGCCACCCCGGATTCGCCCCGCCCCCCGGAGCGGGCGGCGGTGGCCCCCAGAAGGGCATCCTCAACGTGGCCCTCGGCTACCGCTACCCGCAGGGCGCCGTCGTCGGCGCCGATCCGGCGGTGCCGGTGGTGCCCGAGCGCCTCGACCTGAGCGGCGGACCGGGCAGCAGGGCGCCTCACCTGTGGGTGCGCCGAGGCGACGAACGGCTCTCGACGCTCGACCTGTACGAGCGGTCCCTCGTGCTGCTCAGTGACGCCGCTGAGCCGAACGAGTGGCACGAGGCAGCCGTGCGCCTCGCCGACAAGCTGTCCCTCCCGCTCACGTCGTACCGGGTGGGCAGCGGAGCACCGGCGGACCTGGTGCCGGAGGACGACGCCGACTGGGCCGAGCGCCACGGCACGGGGCCCGGGGGCGCGGTGCTCGTCCGGCCCGACGGGTTCGTCGCGTGGCGGTCCCAGGGGCCGGACGCGGACGCCGAGGCGGTACTGCACCAGGTCCTGAGGACCGCGCTGGCAGTCGCCTGAGATCCCGAGCGCACCGGCGGGGGGGGGGGGGCGGCGGCGCGCGGGGCCCACCCCCCCCCCCCCCGCCGCTGCCCGCGTCACCTGTGCGGGGGAGTGCGACCGGCAGGCCGTGATCGCGCGGATCGCCTGATCCGTCCGGGCTCTTCCCGTACCGGACGCCTCCCGCCCCGTCACTCGCGTACGCCGTCCGAGTCGCGCGATGTGCGGGGACGGCCACAGGATCGAGGAACGCCGACGTCGCACCATCGCGACCGGTGCTCACTTTCCCCTCCGCGAAGGAGATGTGCGGGATGACCACCACGTCCGAACGGGTGGAAGGTTCGCGTGCGCGACAGGCGTCGCACCATGTCTCCCAGTCCGTGTTCGACGGTTCCCGGCTGCGCGTCGTCCTCCTGGTCGACGTCCACGACGGGGCCCAGCACCAGTTCCTCGAAGCTTACGAACAGTTGTGCAATCAGGTCGCGTCCGTGCCCGGGCATGTCAGCGACCAGCTGTGCCAGTCGATCGAGAACCCGTCCCAGTGGCTCATCACCAGCGAGTGGGAGAGCGCCCCGCCCTTCCTGGCCTGGGTCAACAGCGAAGAGCACGTGCGGATGGTGGAGCCGCTGCACAGCTGCGTCCGCGACACCCGGTCACTGCGCTTCCACGTGGTCCGCGAGACCGGCGGCCCGGCGGCGGGCGCCGACCAGGCACGCAGGCTCCAGACGGCGCCCCGGATCGGCGACGGCGTGATCCGGCACGCGCTCACCTTCACCGTGAAGCCCGGCAGCGAGGAGATCGTCGCCAAGATCCTCGCCGACTACGACTCGCCCGAGCCCAAGGTCGACGACACCACGCGCCTGTGCCGCACCTCGCTGTTCATGCACGGCAACCGGGTGGTGCGGGCCGTCGAGGTGCGCGGCGACCTGCTGGCCGCGCTGCGCCACGTCGCCCGGCAGCCCGAGGTGCGGGCCGTCGAAGAGGCCATCAACCCCCATCTGGAGCAGGACCGGGACCTGGGCGACCCCGAGTCCGCCCGGGTCTTCTTCACCAGGGCCGCACTGCCGGCCGTCCACCATGTGATGGCGGACCGGCAGAACGCGCAGGCCGAGCGGTACGCCCTGTACTACCCGGCGCGGCCGGAGCGCGGGATGCAGCTCGCCGAACTCCTGGCCCATCGTGACGAGACGGCGGCGGACGACCCGCGCAGCCCCGTTCTGCGGAGCACGATCTTCCAGCGCGACGACGTCGTCGTACGGCTGATCGACGTGCACGGCGGACTCGAGGCGGCCGACCCCGGCCACATCCTCGGTCTGTCCGACTCGGCGCAGGTGGCCGAGCTGACGACGCTGCTGGACGAGACCGCGGGCATGGACGTGGTCGCGTCGAAGGACGGCAGCCTCGCGCGCCTGCTGGAACTGGCGCGCATGGATCTCGTCACCGACCGCCGGTCGCCCGACGCCTGATTCGCCATCCGGCGGGAGAGGCGGTGCCGCCTCTCCCGCGTTGGTGCAGCACCTCAACGGAGGAACCCGTGATCACATCTCGTCCCAACATCGTGAGCCTGAGCGACGTCGAGCCCAACCGCCGGCGAGGCGGTGACCTGCGCGCCATGCTCACTCCGGCCGCGGTGGGCGCCACCAGTGGATTCATGGGCGTGGCCCTCATCGAGCCCGGTGACCGCATCGGTGAGCACTACCACCCGTACTCCGAGGAGTTCGTGTACGTGGTGTGCGGGCAGCTCGAGGTGGACCTGGACGGGGAGCCGCACCCGCTCCAGCCCGAGCAGGGGCTGCTGATCCCCGTCAACATGCGCCACCGCTTCCGCAACGTCGGCAACGTGGAGGCCCGGCTGGTCTTCCACCTCGGCCCCCTGGCGCCGAGTCCGCCGCTGGGCCACGTCGACACCGAGGAGACCGACGTCCAGTCCGCGGTGGTGGGAGCGGAGGCGGCCGAACGACGTCAGGTCCGGTCATGACGAGGCGCGTGGCGGTCACCGGCATAGGTGTCGTCGCTCCCGGCGGCATAGGCGTGCCGGCGTTCTGGGACCTCCTGGCGGACGGACGCACGGCGACACGGGCCATCACGTTCTTCGACCCGTCCAGCCTGCGCTCGCAGATCGCCGCCGAGTGCGACTTCGACCCCGCCGCCCACGGCCTGGACGAGCGGGAGACGGAACGCAGCGACCGCTACATCCAGTTCGCCCTGGTCGCGGGGGACGAAGCGGTACGGGACGCCGGTCTCGACCTCGCCGCCGAGGACCCGTGGCGGGTCGGCGTCTCACTCGGCACGGCGGTCGGCGGCACCACCCGGCTGGAGAACGACTACGTCCTGGTCAGCCACCGCGGGCAGCGCTGGGACGTGGACCACCGGGAAGCCGGCCCCGACCTGCACCGCGCCTTCACGCCCGGCTCGCTCGCCTCGACGGTGGCGGAGCGGTTCGGAGCGCGCGGCCCGGTGCAGACCGTGTCCACGGGCTGCACCTCCGGACTCGACGCGGTCGGGTACGCCTTCCACACCGTGGAGGAGGGCCGCGCCGACATCTGCATCGCCGGCGCCTCGGACTCGCCGATCTCCCCGATCACCATGGCCTGCTTCGACGCCATCAAGGCCACCTCCCCCAACAACGACGACCCGGCCCACGCCTCACGCCCCTTCGACGCCGACCGCAACGGCTTCGTCATGGGTGAGGGCGGCGCCGTACTCGTCCTGGAGGAGCTGGAGCACGCCAGGGCCCGCGGCGCCCGCGTGTACTGTGAGATCGGCGGGTACGCCACCTTCGGCAACGCCTACCACATGACGGGCCTGACCAGCGAGGGCCTGGAGATGGCCCGCGCCATCGAGGACGCCCTCGACCACGCACGGCTCGACCCCACCAGGGTCGACTACGTCAACGCGCACGGCTCGGGCACCAAGCAGAACGACCGTCACGAGACCGCCGCGGTCAAACGGGTCCTGGGACCGCACGCCTACCAAACCCCCATGAGTTCCATCAAGTCGATGGTGGGCCACTCCCTGGGCGCCATCGGAGCGATCGAACTCGTCGCCTGTGTGCTGGCCCTGACCCACCAGGTGGTACCGCCGACCGCGAACTACGAGACACCCGACCCCGAGTGCGACCTGGACTACGTCCCCCGCGTGGCCCGTGAGCGCAAGCTCGACAGCGTGCTCTCGGTGGGCAGCGGATTCGGCGGGTTCCAGTCCGCGGTGGTCATGAACCGGCCGAGGGAGAAGTCACGATGAGCGAACCTCGTCCACGGCGCGCGGCCGTCACGGGAATCGGTGTGGTCGCGCCCAACGGATCCAGTACCGAGACCTTCTGGAAGTCCACCAGGGAGGGCATCAACGTCCTGGACCGCGTCACCCGGGACGGCTGCGAGCATCTGCCGCTGCGGGTGGCGGGCCAGGTCCGCGACTTCGACCCGTCGGCTGCGATCGAGGAGCGCTTCCTGGTCCAGACCGACCGGTTCACGCACTTCGCGATGGCCGCGGCCGACCTCGCGCTGGACGACGCCCGGCTCCCCCGGTCCGTGACCGACGAGGTGCCGTTCTCCGTCGGCGTCGTCACCGCGGCCGGTTCCGGCGGCGGCGAGTTCGGACAGCGTGAACTCCAGCAGCTGTGGGGCAAGGGCAGTCGCTTCGTCGGCCCGTACCAGTCCATCGCCTGGTTCTACGCCGCCAGCACCGGGCAGATCTCCATCCGCCGCGGCTTCAAGGGTCCCTGCTCGGTCGTCGCGGCCGACGAGGCCGGCGGCCTGGACGCTCTGGCCCACGCGGCACGGGCCGTACGGCGCGGCACCGACGTGATCGTGGCCGGCGCGACCGAGGCGCCGATCGCGCCGTACTCGATGGTCTGCCAACTCGGCTACGAGGAACTCAGCACCGTCGACGACCCGACCCGTGCCTACCGCCCGTTCACCAGCGCGGCCTGCGGGTTCGTGCCCGCCGAGGGCGGCGCCATGGTCGTGGTGGAGACGGAGAGCACGGCCCGGGAACGGGGCGCGCCGGTGCGGGCCCACCTGGCCGGACACGCGGCGACCTTCACGGGGGCCTCCCGCTGGGAGGAGACCCGGGAAGGGCTCGCCCAGGCCGTCCGGGGCGCTCTGGCGGAAGCCGACTGCGCCCCCGAGGAGATCGACGTGGTCTTCGCCGACGCCCTCGGCGTACCGGAGGCGGACCGCGCCGAGGCCTTGGCCATCGCCGACGCCCTCGGGGCCCACGGCACCCGGGTGCCCGTCACCGCGCCGAAGACCGGGATCGGCCGGGGCTACTGCGCGGCACCGCTGATGGACGTCGCGGCGGCGGTGCTCTCTATGGAGCACGGTCTGATCCCGCCCACCCCCAACGTCTTCGACATCTGCCACGACCTCGACCTCGTGACCGGCCGGGCCCGTACCGCCGAGGTACGCACGGCGCTGGTGCTGAGCCGCGGGCTCATGGGGTCGAACTCGGCGCTGGTGCTGCGGCACGGCGCCACCGACGCCTCGTCCTGAGGCGGCGCGGAACAGGCAAGGAAGGGAAATGGCATGAATGACCGCATCACTGTGGAAGAACTCGCCGAACTCATGAAGAAGTGCACCGGTGTCACCGTCACTCCGGAGGAACTCCGCCGCGACGAAACGGCCTTCGAGCAGCTCGGTGTCGACTCGCTGGGCCTGCTGGGCATCGTGGGCGAGCTGGAGAACCGGTACGGCACGCCGATGCCCACCGACGCCGAACGCTCCAAGACGCCCCGGCAGTTCCTCGACCTCGTCAACGGTGCCCTTCTGGCAGGAGCGTGACATGACCGGACACACGCAGAACGAGATCACCATCGCGGCCCCCCTGGACCTGGTCTGGGAGGTGACCAACGACCTGGAGAACTGGCCGCAGTTGTTCAGCGAGTACGCCTCCGTCGAGATCATCTCCCGGGAGGGTCACAAGACGACCTTCCGGCTCACGATGCACCCGGACGAGAACGGCACCGTGTGGAGCTGGGTCTCCGAGCGCGAGCCCGACCGCGAAACGCTCACCGTCAAGGCCCGCCGCGTCGAGACGGGCCCCTTCGACCACATGAACATCCACTGGCGGTACGAGGAGGTACCGGCCGGTACGCGGATGGTCTGGACGCAGGACTTCGCGATGAAGCCGGACGCGCCGGTCGACGACGAGTGGATGACGGACAACATCAACCGCAACTCGAAGGTGCAGATGGGCCTGATCCGCGACCGCATCGAGAAGATCGCCGCCGAACGCGGTGCGAGTCCCGGTATGAGCCGCTGAGCCGGACGGAGACCAGTCCCATGCACCAAGCCCTGATCGTCGCCCGGATGGCCCCGGGATCGGCGCCCGACATCGCCAAGATCTTCGCGGAGTCCGACCGCGGGGAGCTGCCGCACCTCGTCGGCGTGACGCGGCGCAGCCTCTTCCAGTTCGGCGATGTGTACATGCACCTGATCGAGGCCGAGCGGGATCCCGGACCGGCCATCGCCAAGATCACCGGGCATCCCGAGTTCCGGGACGTCAGCGAGCGCCTGTCCGCGTACGTCAGCGCGTACGACCCGGACACCTGGCGTTCCCCGAAGGACGCCATGGCGCAGCGCTTCTACCTCTGGGAGCGCGAGCCGGGCGGCTGACCGCAGCCGGCACTCGACGGCCGCCGGGTCCGCAGCGTCGCGGACCCGGCGGCCGCCGGTCTGTCTGCATGGAGGGAGTCCCGGGATCACCGGGCCCCTCGGTACGCGGTCGGCTCAGCCGGGGATGTGGCAGTCGAACGCGTGCAGATAGGGGTTGACCGGACTGATGTCGTCGATGACCAGGCCGGCCTCGGTGAGCCGGTCCACCATGCTCTGCCGGGTGTGCTTCGCCCCGCCGACGTTGAGCAGCAGCAGCAGGTCCATCGCGGTGCTGAACCGCATGGAGGGCGAGTCGTCGACGAGGTTCTCGATGACCACCACCCGTGTCCCGGGGCCGCCGGCCTCGCGGACGTTGCGCAGCGTGCGGGTGGTGCTCTCGTCGTCCCACTCCAGGATGTTCTTGATGACGTAGACGTCGGCCTTCACCGGGACGGCCGTCCGGACGTCGCCGGGCACGACCTGGGCGCGGTCCGCGAGGTCGCCGCCCGTGCGCAGTCTCGGGACGGCGTTCTCCACCACCCGGGGCAGGTCGAGCAGCGTCCCGCGCAGGTCCGGGTACTTGTCCAGCAGGCTCGCCACCACGTGCCCCTGGCCGCCGCCGATGTCGGCGACCGAGGTGCATCCCGTGAGGTCGAGGAACGCGGCGACGTCCTGCGCCGACTGGACGCTGGAGGTCGTCATGGCGCGGTTGAAGACGTCCGCCGACTCCGGGGCGTCCTCGTTGAGGTAGGGGAAGAACTCCTTGCCGTACAGGTCCTCCACCACGTTGCGGCCGGTACGCACGGCCTCGTCGAGCTTCGGCCAGACGTCCCAGGTCCACGGCTCGGTGCACCACAGCGTGATGGCGCGCAGGCTGTGGGGGTCGTCCTCGCGCAGCAACCGGGAGACGTCGGTGTGCGCGAACGTCCCGTCGGGGCGTTCGGCGAACACGCCGTAGCAGGACAGGGCCCGCAGGACCCGTCGCAGCGGGCCGGGTTCGGCCTTCACCGCGGCCGCGATGTCCTCCACGGCCATGGGCTGGTCACCGAGGGCATCGGCGACGCCCAGCCGGGCGGCCGCGCGCAGGGCGGCGGCACACGCCGCCCCGAACGCGAGTTCCCGCAGTCGCATGGACGGCGGAGGAGCTGGCTGAGTGGTCGTCATGTGCCGCCTTTCTCCTTGGATCGAGCAGAGTGATCACTGAACAGTCGTGGAACTCTCAGGCACGCCGGGGGCGTGTGCCGGTGTGCGGTCAGCACAGACCGGCGGGCTTGGACGACAGGCAGGAATTGCCCTGGAACGTGTTGCCCTCGCCGGGGTCCGTGTTGACCAGGTCCGCCGGGGAGTTGCCCTCCAGCAGGTTGTCGCTGATCCGGTTCCGCTCGCTGGGCGTGCCGACGAAGCTCTTGAAGACGACGATGCCGCCGGAGAGCGGGGACGTGCCGACGTTGTCCCTGATCACGTTGCGGGTGATCAGGTTGTCCTCGGTGCCCGTCAGGACGATGCCGGACCCCTGCAGGGCGTCCAGCCGGGCGGTCTTCGGGCAGGACTTGTTGTTCCGCTCGATGCGGTTCTCGCGCACGGTCACGAGGCCGGCCTTCGGCTTGTTCTCGTCGCCGACGACGAACACCGCCGCGCAGTTGCCCGTGAGGTGGTTGCGCGCGACGGTCAGGTTGCGCAGCCGGCGGACGGTGACGCCGATCCGGTTGCCCTCCAGCCGGTTGTGCTCCACCACCGTCCCCCCGGTGTCCGTGGCGCCTTCCTCCTCCTTCACCGTGTTGGCGAGGAAGAGGCCCGCGTCGCCGTTGTCCCGGGCGGTGTTGCCGCGGAACACCCCACGGGCCGAGCGCTCCGTGGCGATGCCCCACACCCCGTTCCGGACCGCGGTGACGTTCCGCACCGTCAGCCCGTCGGCCTCGTTGGCGTGGATGCCCGTCTTGGCGAACCCGGTCACCGTCAGGGAGGCGATGGTGACACCGTCGACGCCGTGGTCCTTCGTGCCCGCGACACAGATGCCGTTGCCGGCCGCGGCACAACTGCCGGCGGCCCTCGCGGTGCCCGCTGTGCCGGCGGGAAGGGTGGTGGTGCCCGCGCCCGCCTCCGGTACGAGCACCGTGCCGCGGCCCATGCCGCGCAAGGTGAGTCCGGGCGTGGTCACGTCGACGCTTCCGTGGTGGGTGCCGTGGGCCAGCAGAACGGTGTCACCCGGCCGGGCGCTGTCCACCGCCTTCTGGATCGATTCCCCGGGTTTCACCAGATGGACCGTGTGGCCGGCGGTCGACGGAGCGGCCCCGAGGCCCGTCCCGAGCAGCGCCGCAGCGCACGCCAGGTATGCGATATGGCATTTGTTCATACCGCGCAGGTTATGTCCAGAAAGGTCAAGAATCGGTGGGATGGGCCATCCGGCGGCGTGGCCCTGCCGACAGGGCAGCGGGTCGTGCGGGGCGGCGCCCCGAAGGACCTCTCAGCCCCGCGGTGCGGTGTCGGGCAGAGCCGTGTGATCGGGGTGCCCACGGGTGCGGCGCTCTTCCTTGAGCTCGGCCTCGTAAAGGTGGTCCCTGCCGTCGGCCAGGTCCCGGCGCGCCTGGCGCTCCGTGGCTTTGAACGGCTCGTAGTAGGTGGCGTCGTAGGCCTCGATGATCTGGAAGGTCCAGTGCCCCGGAATGACATTGCGCCCCGTGATCTCGCGGCGGATCCGTTCCGCCCATTGCGGATGCCCGGCCGCGTGCATGAGGTCGAACGCGCGGTCCAGCTCGAAGTCGGCCCCGCCCGTCAGCTGGTGAAAGGCGTACAGGTGACCGCGCGCACGCTCGGTCGTCTCCAGTGCCTTGGACAAGGCCCCCAGAGCCTCGACGGTGGCGTCGGTCATGCCGGGTGGACGGCGGTGGGCTGCGTCCGGTCCCTCGTGGTGATCACTCATGTAGGACTGACTGCCCCGTCGGCGGCTGCTCCCATCACCGGCATTCGGGCGACGCGCGGGCCGTGAGAGATGCTCAGAAGGCGTAGCGCACGCGCAGCCACGGCGCGTGGTGGTCGATGAGGGTGCGCAGGGTCCGCACCGCCTCACCCTTGACGTCGTTGCGGTAACGGAGGTTGAGGGCGCCGTTCTCGGAGCGCTTGGCCTGCTGGAGTTCCGGGCGCCACAGGACGTCCTCGGCGCGGGGATGCCAGCCGAGGTTGACCTCATGCAGGTCCCGGTTGTGGGTCAGCATGATCACCTCCGCCGCGGCCTGCTGTTTCACCCGCCGGGGCAGGACGTCGTCGAGGTGGACGAGCAACTCGGCCCAGGCGGCCTCCCAGCCGGGGCGGACGACCACGGGGGAGAGGTTGAAGTGGACCTCGTACCCCGCGTCCAGGAAATCGGCCGCCGCGCCGATGCGCTCGGCGACGGGCGAGGTGCGCACGTCGAGCAGCCGGGCGTCGTCCGGCGGCATCAGCGAGAACCGGATACGGGTGCGGCCACGCGGGTCGAGGGCCAGCAGGTCGGGATTGACGAACTTGGTGGCGAAGGACGCCTTGGCGGTCGGCCACTGCCGGAAGGCGTGCACCAGATCCGCGGTGTTGTCGCAGATCAGTGCGTCCACCGAGCAGTCGCCGTTCTCCCCGATGTCATACACCCATGAGTGCGCGTCGCACTGGTTCGGCTCGGGCTTGCGCCCCTGCCGCGCCACGTGCCGGGCGATGTGGGCGATGATCCGGTCGATGTTGGTGAAGACGGTGACGGGGTTGGCGTACCCCTTGCGCCGGGGGACGTAGCAGTAGGCACAGGCCATCGCGCAGCCGTTGGAGGCGCCGGGCGCGATCCAGTCCGCCGACCGGCCGTTGGGGCGTGTGGTGAGGGTCTTCCGCGCGCCCAGGACCAGCGTCTCCCCCTTGACGCGCACCCAGCGCTCGATGTTGCCCTGGTTGCCGTGCAGCCCGGAGAGACGCCAGTGGGACTCCACCGTCGTCACCCGCGCGTCGGGGAACCGGGCGCTGATCTGCCTCCCGCGAGGGGACGCGGCCGCCGCGGGCTCGGCGTAGATCTCGCGCACGGGCAGCAGCCGGCGAGCCGCGGCGGAGGAGCGGAAGGAGGGACGCCGGTCGGCGGCGTCCGGTCGAGCCGTGAGGGCGTCGAGTCCGAACAGTGCGCCGGAGTCGTCGTCGGGGGCGCCGGACCGGTGGTGCATGCGTGCTCCCGTATCGGGTGGGTGCGTGCGTGCGGGGGAGGATTCCGTCACTCAACCGTACGGGGCGCACATGGCCGACGCGCGCGTCACGGGGGCCGAGGGGGGCCCAGCGCCAGCCGCACCACGGCCGGCCAGTCGGCCGTCCCGTCACCGACCCGCGAGGTGCGGGGGCGGCGGCGTGGCACGCGCACCCGGAGCGCGCCGGGCGCGATGCGGCACACCACGGGTGACGGCAGAACGACGTGCTCTCCGTCGATGCCGGCCGGCAGGGTGTCCGTGTCCGCTTCGACGACGACCGTCGCGGCGCTCAGCCGGATCAGACCTCCCCCGGAACCCGGACCGCGCACGAGACCCGCCGCCTGGGCGGCGTTGCCCACGCGCACGCACACCACGCCGAGCAGTCCCGAGTCCAGCCGCCCTCTGCGCCCGGGGTTGGCGGCGTCGACGGCGCGTCCGTAGGGGTTGTTGCTGACGAGCAGGGCCTGGAGTCCGTCGATGTGCGTCCGGTCGGCCCGCGCCCGCAGCCTCGGAGCGTCCTCGCCGGTGAGGAGACCGGGGAGCGTGCGCAGGGTCGTGCGGGCCTTGGCGTCCCGGTAGGCGGGATCGGTGACGACGAACGCGTATGTCCCGAAGGAGGCGTTGTTGACGAAGACGCGGTCCGCGGCGAACCCGAGATCGATACGGAGTTCCACGCCCTCGGCCAGGGCCTCCAGAGCCGCCGCAGGATCGTCGCGGTCGAGGCCGAGATCGAGGGCGAAATGGTTGCGGGTGCCCGCGGGAATCACCAGGAAGGGCAGGTCGTGACGCGCGGCCACCTCGGCCACCAGGGCCTGGGTGCCGTCACCCCCTGCCACGGCCAGCAGATCCGCTCCGTCGGCGACGGCCTGCCGCGCCAGCTCGGTGACGTCCTGGTTCCCGTCGAGGAGCGTCACGCGGCAACCGGCCGCCCTGGCCTTGTCCACCAGGTCGAAACGGCCCACCTTGCCGCCACCGGAACGCGGGTTCATCAGGACCCAGGGGTGGCGCGGCGCCTTGGTCGCCGTCTGTCCGGAGGCGGTGTGGCCGGAGGGCAGTGCGCTACGGGCCATCGCGAGCGCGAGCCCCCACAGCGCGAGGGACACGCAGGCCGCCCAGAGCATGCCTGCCGCCGCGTACAGGGCCAGGACGGCCGCCGGCGCGGCCACTGCCAGGACCAGTCCGAGCACACGGGCCACTCCGGTGTGCGCCAGGATCCACCACACCCCGATGGCCGCCAGCGCCAGCGCGGCGATTCCGGCCAGTACCCACAGCACGCTTCTCAGGCCGGCCGTGACGAGTGGCACCAGGACGCTTCCCAGCAGGGCGAGCACGGCGAGGCGTGCCCGTCCGGGGCTTCCCCCGCGCATGGTGGCGGCCGCCGCCCCGGTGGGGGCCGTCCGGTGCCGGACCTGTCGTTGCACCTGTCTGCCTGCCCTTCGTGTCACAGGTCGCGTGGCGGGGCCTCCTCGGAGAGGTCGTAGAGGTTGTCGGCCCGCACCACGCACAGGGCCCAGATGATGAAGCCCGAGAGCGCGATCATCACGACCGACCAGACCGGGTACTGCGGCAGGGAGAGGAAGTTGGCGATGATCACCAACCCGGCGATGGCCACGCCCGCGACACGCCCCCACATCGACATCCGGAACAACCCGACGGTGACGATCAGGGCGATCGCGCCCAGGGCGAGGTGGATCCAGCCCCAGCCGGTCAGGTCGTACTCGAAGACGTAGTTGCGGGTCGTGACGAAGACGTCGTCCTCGGCGATGGCCGAGATACCCCGGAAGACGGCGAGCAGCCCGACCAGGAAGAGCATCACGGCCGCGAAGGCGGCCAGGCCGGTGGCCCACTGCTGTTTCGCCGACGGTGTGGGCGGGGTGTATGTCGCGGTCATGGTGCGGGCCTCGGCTCGGGTGACTCGGCTCGGGTGACGGCTCGTGTGACTCGGCTCGTGTGACGAGAACGCTCAACGATCGGAGACGTGGGCGGCGGAGCCCGAGGGGCCGGACGGTGCGTGGCCGGCCAGGACGAGTTCCTTCGCCTTGCGGAACTCGTCGTCCGTGATGGCGCCGCGGTCGCGGATCTCCGACAGCCTGGCGAGTTCGTCGACGCTGCTGGTTCGGCCCTCGGTGCCCGCGGCCTGCCTGACGCGGGCGTCGAAGGCCTCCTGCTGCTCCCGGGCCTGCGCGATCTCACGGCGGCCCATGCCCTTCCCGCGGGCGATCACGTAGATGAAGACGCCCAGGAAGGGCAGCAGGACGGTGAGCACCAGCCAGCCGGCCTTCGCCCAGCCGCTCATGTCGTCGTCACGGAAGATGTCGACCACCACGCGGAAGAGCAGAACGAACCACATGATCCACAGGAAGAACAGGAGCATGCTCCAGAAGACGCTCAGCAGGGGGTAGTCGTACGCCAGATACGTCTGTGCGCTCATGTCTTCCTCCGTTTCCGGTGCGCGCCGGGCTTCCGGCGCGTGCTGCCCTCAGCGTGGGCCCGGCAGGGCACGACGGGCCTCACCCGGCACGGGTGATCGTGCGGTGGAGGGCGGACGTCAGGTCAGGCCGTCCCCGTGGGGCCGCGTCACCCCGCCGGCGTGTGCATTGCGGAGCGCGGCCCGCCACGCGAGGGCGACCGCCGTCTCGCCCAGGGCCAGCAGGATCAGCCACAGGCCGAGCAGCCGGGTCAGGGCGCGGGCCGACTCCGACGGAAGGGCGAGCACTACGATCCCCGCGACGATGCCGAGCACCGCGGCGCCCAGGACGACGCCGCGGTGCGGCAGGTCCTTCGCGGCGACGGCCGTGTAGAGGGTGAGGATCCCGGACACCAGCCAGACGACCCCGACGACCAGCGAGAGCGCGGCGATCGTCTGCAGCGGGTTCCGCAGGCAGAGCACCCCGGCCAGGACGTAGAGCACGGCCAGGATCAGCGCCGGAAGCCGTTCTCCGTGCTCCTCCCGGCCGAAGACGGCCACGAACCGGAACGCCCCGCTCACCAGCAGGTACAGCCCGATGAGGACGGCCAGGACGTGCAGGGTCGCCTCCGGCCAGACCAGTATCAGGACGCCCGGTACGAGCGTGGCCACGGCCGAGCCCAGGAGCCAGGTCCAGGAACGTCCCAGCCGCGCGAGGCCGTACGCGGAGTCGCCCGTAGCCAGGAGGACCGCTCCGTCGGAGTGGCGCTCCTGCCCGGGGAGCGATGACGGACCACGCGACGTGGTCATGGCTCCTCCTGGTGTGATCGAGGTGCGGTGGTCTGCCGAAGAATGCGACGGGGCCCGGTCGATGGACCCGCCGGCTTCAGCGTCCCGCCTGCCGCCGGTGCCGGGCTCACCCTCCGTGGGTGAGCCGCGGGCGCCCCCCACGGCGGTGGAGCGGAGACCTCCTGGGACGCGTGTGCCGCGGACGGCCGCTTCACTCCGGCACCGGCCGCATCTCCACGACCCGCAGTCCCAGTGACTGGCAGCGTGCCAGCAGTCCGAACAGGTGCGCATCGTCCACGACGGGGCCGAACAGGATCGTCTGGCCGGCCATCACCACATGGCCCAGCTCCGGAAAGGCTTTGGCCAGTGTCTCCGACAGGTGTCCCTCGACGCGGATCTCGTAGCGCACGAACTTGTCCTCCCACGGCTTCCCGGGACAGGCGGACGGCGCCCTATTCGCCATCGTCCACCTCCGTGCCCCCTCGAACCTCACCCGGAGTAGGTGACCCGCCCAGTGCCGGACGCCGGGATCAGTGCATGAGCACGATCTTGACCGCGATGATGAGCAGGCCGAGCAGCAGATTGACCGACGCGGTGACGGCCATGAGCCGCGGCGACGCACCGGCGCGACGCGCCGCGGCCACGGACCAGCCGACCTGGCCGACCACGGCGACGCAGAGAGCCAGCCAGAGCGCCCCCCGGACGTCCAGCCCCAGGAACGGGCTGACCGCCACCGCGGCCGCCGGCGGGACGGCGGCCTTGACGATGGGCCACTCGTCGCGGCACACGTGCATCACGAGGCGGCGGTCCGGGGCCTGTTGCGCCAGGCGCGCCCCGAACAGCTGGGCGTGCACATGCGCGATCCAGAAGACCACGCCGGTGAGGAGCAGCAGCACGACCATCTCGGCCCGGGGGAACGATCCCAGGGAGCCGGCGCCGACCACCACGGAGGCCGCGAGCATCGAACCGTAGACGCCGCCCGTGTAGTCCGCGCGGGCCCGGCGCTCCGCCCGTCGCCTGCTGCGGTCGGCCGGGGCGGGTGTGGTCCTGGACATGAGTGGCCCCCTGTGGCCTCAGAGTGTCGACCCGGTCGCTCCGGCCGGAGCCTCGGGGCCCCGCTCCTACGGCCGGCTCTGCCGGGCGGCCGGCAGGTGCGGTGTGACGAGGAAACGGGCCAGGGCGATGCCGCCGGTGGCCGGGATCGCCGCCTTGAGGCCCTGCAACGGACACCGAGGATGATCGGAGCCCGCCAGCGCTTCACGGTGTCCACCTCGCCGAGTCGGCCCGGTACGGCCGGGGAGTCCCGGGCATGCACCGGCGCACTCGCCGGCTCCCCCATCGCACCCCGAAGCGTGCCCGGCCCGCCTCACCCACGAGGGGGGAGAGGGCCGGGGCCGGACTCCCGCACCGGCGCGGGCTCACAGCATCCGGAGGTCGCGGGCACGGCGGACCGCTTCGCCGCGCCGGTTCACCGCCAGCTTCCGGTAGACGCTCTTGAGGTGGGTCTTCACCGTGTTCACCGACAGGTAGAGGTCGGCGGCGATCTCCTCCGTCGACATCATCCGGGCCACGCGCTCCAGGACGTCGTGTTCGCGCGCGCTCAGCTCCACCACCACGAGCGGGGCGGGCGGGGGCGGTGGTCCCGGCCGCTCACGGGGGAGCGGTGAAGCGGGCATGAGCCAGCCCGCCGCCAGATGGTGCAGCGACGCCGTGGCCATGTGGGGCCGGATCCACGCTCCGGCGTCCAGGAACGGACGCCTCAGCCGTTCGCGCCGGGCGTCGAGGAGCGCCTGGGCCAGGAGTTTGCGGGCGGTCGCCGTGTCTCCCGCCGCGTCGGCGGCCCGGGCCCTCACCAGCGCTGCCCTCACGGTCACCGCGGGGCCGGTGCGTTCCTCGGCGTGGATGCTGTCGAGCAGGTCGAAGGCCGCCTCGGTACCTCGTGCGGCGAGCTGGATCGACGCGGCCTCCACGGCGCACACGGGCTGTTCCCCGGAGACCGCCCGGAGCGCCTCGGTGGCTCGGTCGGGCCGTCCCTCCGCCAGGTGGGCGGCCGAGGTGACGAGTGCTTCCTGGCTCGCCGCCCACGGGGAGGTCACGGCGGCGGGGACGGCCGGGGCCACCGCCTCGACCGCGGCTCGCATCTTCCCCCGGGCCATCAGGAGGCGAGCCGCGGCGAGGGCGCGCCCCGCCGCCGTCACCGGATCGCGCGCCTCGAACGGGAGATCCGCCGTCTGGTCGATGAGGGCCTGGGCCCGGTCCAGCTCATTGCGGTCGACGGCCACCGCGGCCAGGACCAGTCGTCCGATCACGGAGCCCGTCGGCTGGGGCGGGCCGGACCGGTCCGCCTCGGACACCGCCGCCAAGGCCTTGCGCTCCGCCCGGCCGGGCCAGCCGTTGAGGTAGTCGAGCAGGGCCAGGTGCCCCATGGCCTCTTCCCGGGGCGCCTCGGTGGACGGCCCGCCGGGAGTTTCGGCCACGGTGTTCAACACGGCCCGCGCGTCCTCGAAACGCCCGGCCCACAGGAGGGTCGAGCCCACATGGGTCAACAGCAGAGCGGTGAGTTCGGGATGCTTGTCCAGAAGGTGCGCCGGTACCTCCTGCCGTAGTTCGGCGGCGGTCTCGGCGGCCTTCTCCACCTGGGGCGGGCATCCGTTCAGCCGGGCGGCCAGAGCTTCCAGCAGCGCACAGCTCAGCCGGGCGGCCGCGAGGCCGCGGTCGTCGTCGGCGAGCTGCTCCTCGGCGTGGCGCAGGCTCGCCAGACCGTGATCGAGGTCGTGGTGAGACAGGTCGTGGGCGGCGCGGACCAGGTCCGTGGCCGGGCTTCTCGCCTCGGGCCCCATGTGGGAGAACAACTGCGCCAGGTCGTGCGAGTTCGGGCCCGTGAAGAGCCGTCCGATCGCGAGGTCGTCCACGAGGGCACCGGCGGCGAGGTCCCAGTCGTCCGCGGCGGCGCTGTGGGCGAGTGTCTCCGGCAGGTGGCCGTGCCGACGCAGCCACCGGGCGGCCCGTCGGTGCAGCTCGGGCTCCAGCCCGGGCAGGCGGACCCGCAGATGGGCGCGCAGGATCTCCCTGAACAAGGGGTGGAGCTGGTACCAGGAGTGCCCGAGCCGTTCGACGAACGCGTTCTCGCGGTGCAGGCCGGCGAGGAGAGGCTCGGCGTCGATGCGCTCGGTCAGCGCGTTGGCCAGATCGGGACAGAAGCGGTCCAGGACGCTCACGCGCAGCAGGAGGTCCTGGGTCTCCCGCGTCTGCCGCTTGAGGACCTCGGCCAGCAGGAAGTCCGCGACCGTGCTGCGGTCCGCCTCGAACTCCTTCAGATACAGCTCGGGGTCCGAGTTCTCCCGGGCGGCCAGGGCGGACAGGCTGAGACCCGCGGCCCAGCCCCGGGTGCGGTCGACCAGGTTCCGCGCCGCCTCGATCGGGACGCTCACACCGTGCAGTTCCAGGAGCGCGGCGGCCTCTTCGGGCGTGAAGGCCAGTTCGGCGGAGCGGATCTCCGTCAGTTCGCCGACCGCCCGGTAGCGGTGCAACGGGAGCAGGGGTTCGGTGCGGGTGACCAGGACGAGGCGCAGTCCCCGGCCGGCGTGGTGCAGGACGAACTCCAACTGCTCCGCGATCTTCGGGTCGGTCACGCGGTCGTACTCGTCGAGCACGAGGAGCGCCGGCCGCTCGCGGTCGTTCAGCTCGGAGGCGAGGGTGGACAGCAGCCTGCGGCCCACCCGGGAGGCGTTGACGGGTGTCCCGACCGCATCGGACGGCGGGGCACCGCCGGCGCGCAGGGCCTGCAGAACGTAGGCCCAGAACAGCCCCGGGCGGTGGTCTCCGCCGTCGAAGGAGAGCCAGGCGACCGGCGGGCTCTGCCGGGAGGCCCACTCGGCGGCCAGCAGGGTCTTGCCGGCACCGGCCGGGCCGTTGAGGAGGGTCAGCGGAGTCTTGAAGGCCTGATCGAGGTGGTCGACGAGCCGCGGGCGCCGCAGGTACGTGCGGGGCCTCGCGGGGAGGGCGAACCGTGTGCGCAGGAACGGATTGCCCAGGGGATCGGTGTGCGACAGCGGCGTAACGACGGGAACCTCGGATGCTCGAGCACGCGCAGGAATGTCCGACACGGCGCTCATCACCCCTGTCGGGTCAGGGCCACGTCATGGGCAGCGCTTCCACCCTCAGCATCCCAGCCTTCCTGCCGGTGCGCACGGCGGACCGAGCCTCCTCGGAGGTCGCCCCTGGCCCCTCAGCGAGGAGGCCGGGGGGCGGCCGTGGGACGGTACGCGTCGTCGTGGGCGCGCCATGAACCGTCCTCGGACGGTTCGAGAAGGTTCTCGGGCGGTACGACGCACAGGGCCCAGATGATGAAGCCGGACATGGTGATCATCACGATCGACCAGACCGGGTACTGCGGCAGGGAGAGGAAGTTGGCGATGATCACGAGCCCGGCGATGGCGACACCGATGACGCGGGCCCACATCGCCGTCTTGAGCAGCCCGAAGCTGACGACCATGGCGACCACGCCGAGGGCGAGGTGGATCCAGCCCCAGCCGGTCAGGTCGTACTCGAAGACGTAGTTGCGGGTCGTGACGAAGATGTCGTCCTCGGCGATGGCCATGATGCCCCGGAAGAGGTCGAGCAGTCCGACGAGGAAGAGCATCACGGCCGCGAAGGCGGTCAGGCCGGTGGCCCAATCGTCCCTCGCCCTGTGTGACGTCTGAGTGGGTGTGGCGGTCATCTTGCGCCTCGGTTTCGATGCTCAGGGGCCGGAGGGGGCAGGGAAGAGGAGCCTCCGAACGGTTCGGATCGGGTCCTCTTCAGCGTGCCCGCGGCAGGAACGGGCGGCTTCACCCGGTGCGGGTGAGAGTGGAGCCGCCCGCCTGCGTCAGCGCACGCACCGCCGTCCCCCACGGCCGCCTCACGCGAGCGGTGCCGCTTCTCCCATCAGAGCGCGCACGGCCTCCAGCGCCTCGGCCCGGTCCGCCGGGACCAGTCCGATGCGCGTGCGCCGGTCCAGCAGGTCGGCCTCGTCCAGGGCGCCTTCGTGCCGCAGCGCCCACAGCACTTCGGCCCCGGTGACGGGGTGGCCCTGGACGACGGGCTCGCCCAGCCGCGACTCCTGCCCCGCCAGGGCGTGCACCGCCGGTGCCTCGGTGCCGTAACGCTGGATGAGGCGGCGGGGCGCGCGCAGCGCCGCGAGCGCCCGGGGGGCCGCGGCGCCGACCAGGGGGAGCGCGGCAGTGGGGGAGGGGCCGGCGGCCAGACCGCGTGCCTCGACCGCTGCGTCCACGGCGTCCTCGGCCATCCGGCGGTACGTGGTGAGCTTGCCGCCGACCACGCTGACCACGCCGTCCGGAGAGGTCAGCACCGCGTGCCGACGGGAGACGTCGGCCGTGCGCGAGGCGGCGCCGCCCTGGGCCGTCCCGCTCGTGTCCAGCAGGGGGCGCAGGCCGGCGAACGCCCCGACGACGTCGCCGCGGCGGACGGGGACGTCGAGTACGGATCCGAGGACGTCGAGCAGGAACCCGATGTCGGTCTCGGGCACCTCGGGAACGTCGGGGACGGGTCCGTCGAGGGGTTCGTCGGTGAGTCCGACGTAGACCCGGCCGTCGTCCTGGGGCAGGACGAGGACGAAGCGGTTGGTCTCGCCGGGGATGGGGATGTGCAGGCCGGCGGGGAGCGGGCCGAGGTGCTCCGAGCGCAGGACGAGGTGGGTGCCGCGGGAGGGCCGGATCCGGATGCCGTCCACGAGGTCCCCGGCCCACACGCCGGACGCGTTGATCACCGCACGGGCCCGGATCTCGCCCTCCTCGCCGGTGAGTTCGTCCCGTACGCGGGCGCCGGAGGCGGTGAGTTCCAGGGCCCGGACACGGGTCAGCACACGGGCGTCGCGCGCTGCGGCCGTACGGGCGAGGGCGGTCACCAGACGGGCGTCGTCGGTGAGCCGTCCGTCCCAGGACAGCAGGCCGCCCCGCAGCCCGCCGGGGCGCAGTGCCGGGGCCAGGTGCCGGGTCTCGACGGGCGAGAGCCGACGCGGGGCGGGCAGCGTGGCCCGAGCCGTACGGGCCGACAGCCGCAGGGCGTCGCCCGCCCGGAAGCCGGCCCAGGCCAGCGCGGCCTGCCCGCGCGAGACGAGTCCGGTCAGGGGCAGGACGAACGGCTGGGCACGCACCAGGTGGGGCGCCGCGCGCTCCATCAGCACACCGCGCTCGACCGCGCTCTCGTGGGCGACGTCGAACTGCGCCGAGGCCAGGTAGCGCAGCCCTCCGTGGACGAGCTTGGAGCTCCAGCGCGAGGTGCCGAACGCCAGGTCGTGGGCGTCGACGGCGACGACGTCCAGACCGCGGGCGGCGGCGTCGAGGGCGGCTCCGGCGCCGGTCGCGCCGAGGCCCACGACCAGCACGTCCACCACGCGGCCGTCGGTCGCCTCGGTCAGCTCGCGGGCGCGCCGGGCTGCGGACAAGGAGGCCCCGGTGGCCGGGACGGCGGTCTGGCTCATGGGGTGAGGGTCCTCTCCAGAACGGTGCGCAGTTCGGCCAGGAACGCGGCTGCGGTGAGCTCGGCGTCGTCCTCGTCGGTCATGGTGCGCAGGGACAGGGCGAAGGACTGCAGGATCAGCAGCACGGTCCGGGCCTGGCGTTCGGCCGGGGCCTCGCGCACCGAACCGTCGGCGTGCCCCTCGCGCAGTGCCCCGGCGAGCAGCTCCAGCAGGGCTTCCTGGCTCGCGCCGCGCCGGTCCAGTACGTAGGGCAGGAGCAGTTCGGGATCCACGTCGACGATCTTCTGGAAGAGCGGGTGGGCGCGGAACGCCTCCACCCCCGCGACCAGGCCGTCGATCAGCGGCGGACGCGTGCCGAGCTCCGGCCGGCTCTCGGGCATCGACCCGGTCGCGACGGCGATCCACTCGCGCGTCATGAGGTCGCCGACGAGGGAGCGGACGTCGGGCCAGCGGCGGTAGAGCGTCATCCGCGACAGGCCCGCGCGACGGGCCACGTCGGTCATGGTCGTCCGCCGGACCCCGACGGCGAGGACGCAGTCGCGGACGGCGTCGAGCACCACGTCGTTGTCGGCGGAGTTCGGCTGGGCCGAGCTGTTGTGACGATTAGGCGTCATGTGTAACAGTGTAACGCCCGAGGCCGCTCCAGCGGCAACCCCGACGACCGGTGAGGACGACAGGCGTGGACATGCTGTGGAACGGCTGGGGAGACCCGGCCAGGGCGACGGCGCTGCCCGACACCGTGACCGGGCTGCTGCGCGACTGGCTCGGCGTCAAGCCGCAGCCCACGGCGTCAGCCCGGCTGGAGGAGATCGAGATCTCCACTCCCGCCCTGGAGGGCGCCGCCCTGGACGCGCTGCGCACCGCACTCGGCGACCGGGCGGAGGACGTCCGCACCGACACCGAGAGCCGTGTCCGGCACACCCGCGGCAAGTCCACCCCGGATCTGCTGCGCCTGCGCGCGGGTGACACCGCCGACGCCCCGGCGGCGGTGGCCCTCCCGCGGAGCCATGGCGAGGTGCTCGCCGTGCTCCGCGTCTGCGCCGAACACCGCCTCGCCCTGGTCCCGTTCGGCGGCGGCACCTCCGTCGTCGGAGGTCTCGCCCCCTCCGGCAAGGCGCCCTTCGTCGCCCTGGACCTGCGGCACCTGAACCGGCTGCTCGACCTCGACCCCGTCTCCCGGACCGCCACCCTCCAAGCGGGTCTGCGCGCCCCCGAGGCCGAGGCGCTCCTGGCCGAACACGGCTTCACCCTCGGCCACTTCCCGCAGTCCTACGAGTGGGCCACCATCGGCGGCTTCGCCGCGACCCGCTCCAGCGGCCAGGCCTCCGCAGGCTACGGCCGCTTCGACGAGATGGTCCTCGGCCTCACCCTCGCCACGCCCGGAGGAACCCTCGACACTGGCCGCGCGCCCCGCTCGGCCGCCGGCCCCGATCTGCGGCACCTGCTGCTCGGTTCGGAAGGCGCCTTCGGCGTCATCACCTCCGTCACCGTCCGCGTCCGGCCCGTCCCGCAGACCCGCCGCTACGAAGGATGGCGCTTCGCCTCCTTCGCCGAGGGCAGCGCCGCCCTGCGCCGGCTCGCCCAGGACGGCCCGCGCCCCACCGTCCTGCGGCTCTCCGACGAGACCGAGACACTGATCGGCCTGGCCCAGCCCGATGCCATCGGCGCCGCCGCCGAGCAGCAGAGCGCGGGATGCCTCGCCGTCGTCGGCTTCGAGGGCACCGAGGAGGACACCGCCGAGCGCCGGGCGGCCGCCGCAGCCGTACTCACCGACTGCGGCGGCGAGTTCGCGGGCGACGAACCAGGACGGCGCTGGGCCCATGGCCGCTACTCGGCGCCGTACCTGCGCGACTCCCTCCTCGAAGCGGGAGCGTTCGCCGAGACGCTGGAGACCGCCGCCTACTGGTCCCGGCTGCCCGGCCTCTACGCGGGCGTCCGCGACGCGCTGACCGCCACACTCACCGCGAACGGCACCCCGCCCCTGGTCATGTGCCACATCTCGCACGTCTACGAGAACGGCGCCTCGCTGTACTTCACCGTCGTCTCGGCCCAGGGCGAGGACCCCGTGGCGCACTGGACGCGCGCCAAGCACGCCGCGAACGACGCGATCCTCGCCGCCGGGGGCACCATCACCCACCACCACGCGGTCGGCACCGACCACCGCGACTGGTACGTCCGGGAGGCCACGGACCTGGGCGTCGCGGCCCTGCGGGCCGTCAAGCAGTGCCTGGACCCGGACGGTCTGCTGAACCCCGGCGTGCTGCTGCCCACCGACTGACCGCGGCCCCGAACCCCGCCCGAACACGCACCACCCACCAGACGACAGCCCGGCACCACCCGTCAGCCCGGAGGCACATCGATGCGACAGTTCACCGCCGTCGTCAACCCCACCGCGGGCGGAGCCACCAGCGCTGCGGCGCTGCTGAAGGTGGCCCGTCTGCTGCGGGAGGCGGGCGCAGAGCTGGAGACCGAGTACAGCCGCAGCCTCGCCCACGCCCGTGAACTCGCCCGGCACGCCGGGGAACGCGGCCGGGTCGTGCTCGCCGTCGGCGGTGACGGCATCACCGGAAGCATCGGCGGGGCCCTCAGCGGCACCGGCGCACTGTTCGGCATGGTCCCGGCAGGACGCGGCAACGACTTCGCCCGGGCCCTCGGCCTGCCCGGCGACCCCGAGGGCGTGGCACGCGTGCTGCTCCACGGCACACCGCGTGCCGTGGACACCATCGAGGTCACCTCGTCCGTCCACGCCGGCACCGTCGTACTCGGCAGCGTCTACGCGGGCGTGGACGCGCTGGCCAACCTCCACGCCAACCGCTCCCGCCTGCTGCGCGGTTCGGCCTCCTACTACGCCGGCGCCCTGCGTGCCATCAGCACCTGGCGCCCTGTCGGCTACCGGATCACCGTCGACGGCCGCGAACACACCTGCACCGGCTACACCGTGGTCGCCGCCAACTCCAGCTACTACGGATCGGCGCGCCGCATCGCTCCCGAGGCCCGGCTGGACGACGGCCTCCTCGACGTCGTGATGATCCGCGACGCGCCGCGCCGGCTGTTCTTCGCCCTGATGAAGGAACTCGACACCGGCGCCCACATCCACCGCCCCCAGGTGCGGGTCCTGCGCGGGCGGGAGATACGCATCGAGGCCGACCGGGACCTCCCCTACGGCGCGGACGGCGAGATCGAGGCCGCCCTTCCGGTCACGGCCCGGGTGCTGCCCGGCGCGCTGCGCGTCCTGTGCTGAGGCCGGGCCGCATCCCGACGACCCGCTATCCCTCGCCGCTCGTCAGACCGATCCGCGCCAGATAGCGGCCCACCTGCTCGGGGCTGTCGGCGGCCAGTGCGATGTGGTGGTCGGGGCGGATGAGGAACAGCCCGGTGCCGAGCTCCTCGGCGAGCGGCCCGCCCGTCACGTGATGGGTGCGGACACCCGGGGTCGCGCGGGGCGGTGCGCAGTTCACCGCCAGCAGGGTGAAGTCCGGGCCTCTCAGCAGGCCGAAGAGATGCGCGCAGGGGCCGTCGGCGGTGACGCAGGGGAGGTCGGGCGCCCGGTCGCCGGCCCGTACCCCCGTCGGGGAACGCAAGTCGCGGGTGTCGGCCGAGAGCTCGCTGTCGCGGTAGTGCACCGACAGCAGGTGGCAGACCTTCCCCCGGAAGCGTGACTGCCTGTCGTCCTCGGGTTTGCGGCCCGCACGGTACAGGCGGGTGCTGAGGTCCAGGACGCCCGCCGCGGCGGGCCGTCGCTCGGCTTCGTAGCTGTCCAGCAGCGTGACCGGGGCGCCGCCTGTGATGACCTGGCCGAGCTTCCAGCCAAGGTTGTAGGCGTCCTGCACGCCGATGTTCAGCCCTTGGCCACCGCCGGGCGGGTGCAGGTGGGCGGCGTCCCCGGCGAGGAAGACGCGCCCCTGGCGGAAGCGTTCGGCCATCGCGGTGCGCGGCCGGTAGAACGAGCTCCACACCACCTCGGTGACGGCGTCCGGGGGCAGGTGGGTCCGCTCGGCGACCAGATCGCGCACGGTCTGGGCCGTCGCGGTGAACTCATCGCCCGTGATCTTGGCGTTCAGCTGGAAGTCGGCTGTCCCCGGCAGCGGGCACAGCAGCAGTTCACCCGGCGGGTCGTCGGGCCAGATGTGCCAGTGATCGCGGTCCAGGCCCCGCACGCGCACGTCCGCCACCACCGCCGACCGCAGCCCGCGGTCCTCGCCCTTCATGGCGATGCCGAGGGACTCGCGCACCGAGCTGTGGCTGCCGTCGGCGCCCACCAGGTAAGGCACCGTCATCAGGCGACGACCGCCGTCGGACTGCGCCACCTCGGCGCTCACGTGCGTGTCCGTCTGCGTCAGGGACACGAGCCGGGCACCGCACTCCAGCGTTCCGCCCAGTTCGAGCAGGCGATCGCGCAGGATCTCCTGCGTGCGCCACTGGGGGATCAGCCACTGCTGCGGCTGACCCGACACCGGCGCCTCCGGGTCCGGTTCGATCAGCCGCCACTCGCCCGCGCGCTCGCCGTCGCGCCAGGTCTGCATGGGCGGGAAGGGGGCACCGGCCGCCTTGACCGCGTCGATGACGCCGAGGTCGTCGAACGCCTCCAGCGTGCGTGCCTGAAGGCTCTTTCCGCGGGAACCGGCGGGCAGCCGGTCGCTCGCCTCGACGACATGGGTCCGCACGCCGCGTCTGGCCAGGTCGCACGCGAGGGTGAGGCCGGTCGGACCGCCACCGACGACCAGCACGTCGACGGTCGGCCGCTGCGGTGTCCGAGAGGTGGGATCGGGCACGTCTCCCCGCTTTCTGCCGTCTGCCCCGGCACTGGATGCATGGAGCGGCGCTCTGCCGCACTATGCGAAATGTCCCCCACGGGCGGGGCGGCCGTGGCCCGTGCCGACCGGTTCCGCCCACATGGCCGCACCACCGCACGGACTCAGGAGCACACATGGCTCACACCGCCGCCTGCCCCTTCGACCACAGCGAGCAACTCGAGTTCGACCCGTCCCTCGCACAGCTCATGGCCCGCGGCCCCGTCAGCCGTATCCGGCTCCCCTACGGCGAGGCCGAGGCGTGGCTCGTCACCACCTTCGACGGCGTACGCCAGGTGACGACCGACCCCCGGTTCAGCCGGGCCGCCATCGTCGGCCGCGACTACCCCCGGATGACTCCCGAGCCGATCGTCTCCCCGGAATCGATCAACGTCATGGACCCGCCGCGCGGCACCCGGCTGCGCCACGCCGCCGCCCGGGCCTTCACCCAGAGCAGCGTGAAGCGCATGACGCCGGCCATCGAAGAGGTGGCCCACCGGCTCGTGGACGAGATGGTCGCGCAGGGTCCGCCGGCCGACCTGGCCCGTGGCCTGTCCGAGCCGCTGCCCAACCACACCATCTGCGCACTGCTGGACGTACCCGACGAGGACCGGCCCCTCATGCTGCTCCGCACTCAGCAGATGCTGACCACCGCGCCCGAAGCCCGGCAGACGGCGGCCGAGGCCAAACAGCACCTGCGCGCCTACTTCACCACGCTCGTCGCCGAACGCCGCAAGGACGGGGGCAGCGACCTCATCACCACCCTGGCCGCCGGCGATCAAGAGGAGGAGCCCCTGAGCGACGACGAACTGGCCGTCCTGGCACTGACCCTCATCCTCAGCGGCAACGACACGGCCACCTGCCAGATCAGCAACATCGCCTACACCCTGCTGACCCGCCCCGAGCTGCACGAGCTGCTGCGGCGCAGCCCCGAACGGCTTCCCCGGCTGCTGGACGAACTCCTGCGGCACATCCCCTTCCGCAAGGGCGTCGGCATCCCGCGCGTCGCGCTGGAGGACGTGGAGCTGGAAGGAGTGCTGATCCGCGCCGGTGACTTCGTGCACGTCTCCTATCTGGCGGCCAACCGGGACCCGAAGGTGTTCGCCGATCCCGACGCCCTCGACGTCGACCGCGCCTCCCACCCTCATATGACGTTCGGCTGGGGCGGCCATCACTGCGTCGCCAGCACTCTCGCCGTCGCGGAGCTCAGGACCGCGATCGGGGTCCTGTTCACCCGCCTCCCCGAACTGCGGCTGGCCGTACCGGCCCAGGAGGTGCTCTGGGACACCCGGACCATCCGGCGCTTCCCCCTGGAGCTGCCCGTGACGTGGTGAGGGCGCGGGGCATCCCCGGTCCTGCTCCTCGCGGCGAGGCGCTGACGCAGCCCTGCCGCGAGGAGTTCACGGACTCGGGGGGAGCCTCCCGCTAGAAGGTGAGGTTCCAGGCGTCGATGCGTCCGGTGTCCTGTGCCGCGATGTCGCGGACACGCAGCTTCCACGTACCGGACGCGGTCTCCGACGAGGCGTCCACCGTGTACGTCTTCACCACGTCGTCCCCGCTGTCACCGTCGGCGAAGTCCTCCAGGGAGTAGACCGAGCCGTCGGGGGCGACGAGGGAGAGCACCAGGTCGCCGCGGTACGTGTGCTTGACGTCCACGCCGACCTTCAGCGCGGCCGGGGCGTTGCCCGCCACACCGGTCACGGTGAGCGGTGACTCCGCGGTGGCGTTGTCGGCGACGGTGACGTCGGCGGTGTTCTCGAAGTACCGGCCGGGCGGCGGGGTGGTGCCGCCGACCGCCTTCAGCGCGTCGACCTGGCCCTCCCCGAAGAAGGCGTTCTTCGCCGTGGTGCCGGTGCAGCGGCTGTCGGACGGGCACGCGGTGTCCGTGGCCTGGGTCCCCAGCCGCGCGCGCAGATCGGCGGGGGTGGCGGCCGGATCGGCGCTCTTCAGCAGCGCGGCGACACCGGCGACGTGCGGGGAGGCCATCGACGTGCCGTTCATGTTCCCGTACTTGCCGCCGGGAAGCGTGGAGTAGACGCCGTAGGCTCCGTCGCCACCCGGGGCCGCCACGTCGATGACGTCCCGGCCGAAGTTGGAGTACGACGCCTTGATGTTCCCGTTGCCCATCGCCGCCACGGTCACCACGCCCGGCAGTTCCGTCGGGATGTCGATGCAGGCGTTGGTGATGGTGCGGTTGACGGGCGTGGAGTCGTTCGGGCTGGAGCTGTCGCTGCGCTTGTTCGCCAGGTCGTAGTTGGAGTTGCCTGCTGCCGCGACCTGGAGCGAGCCCTTGCCCTCCGCGTACTCCTGGGCGCGGCGCACGCCCTCGATGATGGCCGCCTGGTCCGGGTCGTCGGGGCAGTTGAACATCCAGGGGTCCGTGTAATAGCTGTTGTTGGTGACGTCGAAGCCGTGGTCACCGGCCCACATGAAGCCGCAGATGGTGTTCTCGGCGAAGAACATGCTCGTGCTCGGCTCCGCGATGCGCACGGAGGCGATCTTCACGCCCGGCGCGACGCCGACCACACCCTTGCCGTTCTTCGCGGCGGCGATGGTGCCCGCGACGTGCGTGCCGTGGCTGCCGACGTCACGCCAGGCGCCGGCCCGGGTGTCGGCCTTGCCGTAGGCGCAGGAGACGGAGTCCGCCGTGTCGAAGTTGGGCGCGATGTCCTGGTGCCGGTCGTCCACTCCGGTGTCGAGGACGCCCACCGTGACGGACGGCGAGCCGGTGCTGACGGCCCAGGCCTTGTCGGCGTTGATCCTGGTCATGTCCCACCGCGCGGTCTCGGTGAGCGTGGTCGACGACTGCCCGGGTGCGGCCGGCAGGGTGGGGGAGTAGGCGTCGGCGGGGACGTCCGAGGTGCGGGTCGCGCCCACCTTCTGCACGCCCGCGACGGAGCGCATCGCGGCGGCGAAGCCGGCCGACGAGGAGTGGGCGACCACGACGCCGATCGCGTCGTAGTGCGCGAAGACCGAACCGCCGCTCGCCGCGACGGCGTTGCGGGCGGCGGTGGTGTCACCGGGAGCGGTGACGACGAGGTAGGAGCGGGTCCCGGCGGCCCACCCGGCGGCGGTTTTTGCGGGCACGGCGGCGCGGGCCACGGCCGGACCGGGCGGAAGGCCGGTGTCCACGTCGGCGGCTCCGGCGGGCGTGGCGAGCGCGAGGGCCGCTCCGGCGGCGGCGACGGACAGCAGCGACCGTCTGAGACGGCGCAGGGATATGCGGGGGGTGGTCACAGCATCCTCCGAGAGCCCGGGGCAAGGGGTGGTGCCCGCCGGGCCGTGGGTCGAATGGGTCGACGCAAGATTTCAGATGAGGGCATGACAAGGGAAGGGCCTGCGGCGCTTTGATCGTCAAGGGGAGACAAGTAAATGACTTCACTCCGGATCGCGGAAGGGGGCATGCTCTGTACATGCCGGGGTACACGCGCGTTCGTCAGCCCGCGGGAGGCCGACAGCGTGCAGTGATAGGGGAGGGAAGCATCGTGGCGACAGTGACGACGGCGAAGACGGACACGGACGTGGATGGCCTGCCGGAGGTCGCCGAGCCCTCGCGGATGGCACCGAAGGACGCCCGGCAGCTGACGCGCCTGTTCTTCGACCAGCTCGCGGCGCTGGAGGAGGGCACGCCCGAGTACCAGTACGCACGGAACACGCTGATCGAGATGAACATGTCCCTGGTCCGCTTCGCGGCGGGGCGGTTCCGCAGCCGTGGGCCGGAGGAGATGGAGGACATCGTCCAGGTCGGCATGATCGGCCTGATCAAGGCCATCGACCGGTTCGAGCTGACCCGGGAGGTGGAGTTCACCTCCTTCGCCATCCCCTACATCGTCGGCGAGATCAAGCGGTTCTTCCGCGACACCACCTGGGCCGTGCACGTTCCGCGCCGGCTGCAGGAGGCCCGCGTCCAACTCGCCCGCGCCACCGAGGAACTCCGCAGCCGCCTGGGCCGCACCCCGACGGTGAAGGAACTGTCGGAGCTGATGAGCCTGCCCGAGGACGAGGTCAGGGAGGCCCGGCTGGCCTCCAACGGCTACAACTCCACCTCCCTGGACGCGGCGATCGGCGGCAGCGAGGACGGCGAGACGGCCCTGGCGGACTTCATCGGCGTCGACGACCGGGCTCTCGAACTCGTGGAGGACTTCCACGCACTGGCACCGATGATCGCCGCACTCGACGAGCGCGACCGGCAGATCATCCAATGGCGCTTCGCGGACGAACTCACCCAGGCCCAGATCGGCGAACGCCTCGGCGTCTCCCAGATGCACGTCTCCCGCCTGCTCTCGCGCTGCCTGGCCCGGCTGCGCGAGGGCATGCTCACCACCAGCTGACTCCACGGCGGACGACGCGCCCGCGCCGGATCATCCGAGAAGGGCGGTGCCGCCGAACTGGGTGTTCTCCCGCTGGGGGAGACCCACGGACGAGGAGGTGATCATCCGGCTGCCCCTGGCGGTCGGCCCGCCGGAGCCGCCCGGGAGAACCCAGACCGCTCCGGTGGAGGAGTTCTCCATCACGGCGCTGATGAAGAGCTCCGGCCTGCCGTCCTTGTCGATGTCGCCCGCGGCCACGGTGGTGCCGAATTCGTCCTCGGTCTCGTCGGCTCCCGGGATGCCGGCGGTGTTCTGGGTGAAGGCGTAGGCGCCGTCGCCCAGAGCGCCGGTGCGGCGGCCGGGGACGACCGTCACCTGCCCGGCGTTCGCCGTGCCCGTATCCTCCCCCGGCGAGCCGGCCACGATGTCCGCCAGTCCGTCCCGGTTCAGGTCGGCCACGGCGAGGGAACTGCCGAATCCGTCGTCCTTCTCACTCGCCCCGGGAACACCGGGGGTGTTCTGGGTGAGTTGCACCGGCTCGGCTTCCCGTGCGATGCCACGTGCTGAGCCGTACCAGACGAGCAGGCGGCCGCCGCGCGCACCGTCGGCTGCGCCGTCCGGCTCGTCCGGGTCCGCGGTGACGAG
Source organism: Streptomyces sp. WAC04114 (assembly GCF_019733245.1). Classification (NCBI taxonomy): domain Bacteria; kingdom Bacillati; phylum Actinomycetota; class Actinomycetes; order Kitasatosporales; family Streptomycetaceae; genus Streptomyces; species Streptomyces sp. WAC04114. The sequence continues at coordinate 41,020 of NZ_JAIGQA010000002.1, read as the reverse complement.
GTCGGCGTGTCCGTCACCGTTGACGTCCCCGGCGGCCGCGAGCAGGCCGTTGCCCTTCTGCTGCGCGCCTGCGATGACGGGGTTGACGTACACCTCTCCGCCGCTCAAGTCGCTCATCCGTACGGTGACGATCACCTCGTCCAGCGAGCCGGCCGGGCCGAACTCGCCCAGCGCGACGCTGTGCACGGAGGGGGTTTCCCGGTTCTCCACGGCCTCCCCGTAGGTGCCGCCGCGGGTGAACGGCCCCGTGAAGTGCATCGCCCCCTCGTACCCGGCGACGAGCACCTCGGTCCTCTCACCGGGACCGGCACTCACCGCTGCCAGGTCTCTGCCGTAGAACGCCCCGGGAGTCGCGGTCGGCAGGTCGGTGCCGGACGTCAGCCCGTTCCTGCTGCCCCACAGGACCGACACGGTGCCGGCGTCACGGCCGCGTGCGGTGTCCTCGTTCGGGGCGCCGACCACCAGATCCGCGTAGCCGTCCCGGTTCAGATCGGCCGTCGCGGTCGCGGCACCAAAGCGGTCGTCCGTCTCGGCCGTACCCGGCACCCCCGCCGTGTTCTGCGTGATAACCGCCCGCCGGGACGTCGACAGCCCCGACTTCGCCCCGTAGAGCACGACCACGGCACCGGCTCCCGACTTGCCGGCGACGTTCGCACCCGGCGCGGGCAGCACGGCGTCGCGGTAGCCGTCACCGTTGATGTCGCCGGGCGCCGCCCCGTGCGCCGTCGCGGGCGTCACCGTCAGCAGCGATGCCGACGACGGCGATCAGAAGCGCCCCCGTTCTCCATCCGCCGTACAGGCCACGTCTGTTCTCCATGAACCGGATCCCCTCCCGTTCGGCGCACCCGGCGCGCGCCGCAGTCGGGGGAATCGTAAGACGGGCCGGCAACCTCGGTGGGCCTGCCGGGTGTGGTGCGGCCGCTACGAAGCGGCCACGACCTCGCCGGCGGTGACCTGGGGCGGCTGGGGGAGCAGCGCGGCCAGCCGGTCCCGGACGAAGTCCTTCGCCCTGCTGGTCGACTCCTCGGCGCCGGACCGGTCCTGGAAGACGCTCGTCGACACCATCACCCCGTCCCCGGCATCGACCCAGTAGTAGGCCACGAAACCCTGGACCTGGCGGAGCAGGGGCAAGAACTCCTCGTTCACCCGACGTCCGGCCTCGGCCGGCTCGGTCACCCTTCGTACCGGCGGATCACTGCGTACATGGGCTGTCTCCTCGTACGTCTCGACGTCGTCGTGTGCGCAGACGACGTACCCGCCGCGGGGCGTGAGGCGTGCGGCAGCGCAAGAAGATCACCGGAAAAGCCCCTTCGGCCGGGGAGGTCTTGCATGTTCTATGCCATACCCCATAAGTTACCGACCGGTAATCCCCGTGGGGCGACCCGCGCCGGAGCCGAGGGAGGGTGGTCCCGGACATGTCCCGTCGGGCGACGAGCGGACGTACGGTCGCGTGCCGCCCGGCCACCGGGCGGGTGGCGCCGTGAGTCCGCGCAAGAGACCCGTACGCGCCTGTCCGACCCGTTGGTGGCTCCCGTTGGTGGCACCACCCGAACCACCGCGACGGCCCGGAGCATAGAATCCGCTCTCATGTCGAAGCCTGACGAGCTGATCGTTGACATCGCCGCCCGCGTGGAGTCCGGGCAGAGCAGCCAGATGTCCCTGACCGTGGTCACCGGTGGTGCCGTCATCACCGGTCGACTGGCCCCCGAAGCCATGTGGCGGCAGCGGGTGTCGGAGGTGCTGACGGACTCCCCCCGCCTGGGTGAGTTCTCCGCCGCCTTCGAAAGCCCGGAGAAGGAGGACGGACCGCCCACGCATCTGCACTTCCATGTCGCGCGGATTCTGCAAGGCACTGTGGGAATCCCCGAGACGGGCGGCATGTTCCGCGTCGCGATCGAGGACATCAGTGCCTGGACCGTGGGGGACTTCAGCTACTCCGACCACTGACCGGGGCGGCCGTGCCGGTAGCGCACGACCGTGAAGGGGGGCTCCAGGCGGCGCTGTCGTGACCGGCCTCGCCCGGAGCGCCCAACGGCCGCGTCGGCTCCTCGTCCTCAACCGCCCTGCGTTCCGGCTCCAACGCGTCCAACTCCCAGTGGTGCCGGCACTCCTCGCACCGGGGGTCGTCCGCCCCCACGTCGAGCACCTCCCCGTTCGGGCAGTCCGTGCCGTCCCCTCGACCCTCACACGCTTCCCCGCCGACCCCCATGCGCTCGACCGTGCGCCCTCCCGTACCCGAACGGGAGGGCGCCGGCAGGGCGCACAGGTGCTCAACCCCGGTACAACGCCCCGGCACCCGCCGTCAGCCCCACCAGCGACATCATGACGCGGTAGGTGAATTCACCGAAGAGGCGCCGAAGGAGCGGAGTACTGGTCGAATTTTGAACATTTTCTGGATCGCACGGAACTACCTGTGAATCGGCGGCTTCCGTCGTCTCCACGATCTCTCCTTTGCTCTTCACGCAGGCCAAGAGAACTGGCTGCGCGGTCCGGAGCGCCACGGCAGATCATGCGTCCAACTGCGGGGATATTTCCGTCCGTTCGAGGGGAGCCGATCATTCCGCCCGCGGGGGGAGCTTTGCACTCCGGTCGCCACTCGATCAGCGATCAAGAAAGTGGCGGCTTCGTCAACAGGACGGCATGACAGAAGCCTTGCACCGATCCGATCCTCCTGACAGGGTTCGGGAGTCGGTTCTCGGCATTGCGTCACGGGGGAGACTCGATGTTGTTCACCTTTCCGATGGACCATGACGGCTCTTCCTTTCCTCGGCCCGTGGTTCGCCGCGCTGCCTGACGACATCCGCAACCGGATGAGTCGTACGACAGCCGGTGGGTCCCATGGGATTGCTGAGGAGGAAGAGCGATGGACCACATCTCCGTATCCGTACAGAAGCCGGTGCAACAGCACTTACGCCGTATGGACCCGCATCTGGGCGGACGCTTGTCGGACATCACCCAGGTGCCGATCAGCAGAATCACGGTCGTGGGCTCACTCCGCACCGTCGGGGAGGACCCACGGCACATCGACGCGCTCGCCGAAGTGTGCTCCGAACTGCCGCCGATCGTCATTCACCGCAAGACGATGACCGTCATCGACGGTGTGCACCGGCTCAGGGCGGTGGAGAACAGCGGCGCCACGCACATCAGTGCCGTGCTCTTCAACGGCGACGAGCGCGAGGCCTTCGTGCTCGCGGTCAAGCTGAACAGCAACCACGGACTGCCGCTCTCCCTCGCCGACCGCAAGGCTGCGGCCCTGCACATGCTCGCCGACTTCCCGGAGTGGTCCAACCGGCGGCTGGCGGGGGTCGTCGGCCTGTCGGACAAGACCGTCGCGGCGCTCAGGCGACGGTCGGGTGCGGAACTTCCGCACCCGACCGCGGTGCGAGTCGGGCGAGACGGGGTGGCCTACCCCCTCGCGGCGGCCGAGGGCCGCAGCCGCGCGCTGGTGTACCTCGCCGCGCATCCCGGCGCGTCCGCGCAGGAGGTGGCGCGTGCCGCGGGCATCTCGCTCACCACGGCGAAGGACGCGCGAAAGCGGGCCCGCGCACTTCCGGGGGAGCCGCCGCCGACGGAGCAGCCGGGCGACGGGCCGGTCCGGGAGCCCGGAGCCGGCCGCCCTGCGCTCGTGAAACGTCCCAAGGCGGGGAACGCGGACCTCCCACTGGCCGTGAGACGGTTGCGCGCCGACCCCTCGCTCCGGTTCACCGAGGTGGGCCGGAAGCTGCTGCGGACACTGGACCCCTCGGCCACACAGCCCCACGACTGGGCGGCGATGGCGAGCAGCGTCCCGATCCACTGCGCACCCCTGATCGCCGAGCTGGCACGGCACCACGCCGAGAGCTGGCAGCTCCTGGCGGAATCGTTGACGGAGCGGATCAATTCCCGGGAAGCTGACGCGTAGATGTCCGGCCGGCTCGTCAAACGTCATTGCCGACGCCGCGGATTCGTCGCTTCCGGTTGATTCCGTCGAGATCATCTCCTGGATTCTCCGGGGCGGCCGTGTGAAACGCCGGCGTAACAGATTCGGCAGGAAAAGCCTTTCTGTGTTCCGCCGCGATTGTTGAATGTGCGACTTGAGTTCAAACGGTTGCGCGGTGCTCGAACGGTTTGTACGCTGACTCACACAATTTTGAAGCGGGGTGCGGGGGGAACGTGACTTCGTATAGTCCTGGCCAAGTTGGGCATGAGCAGTCACCCGTGCCTCAACCCATTGTTCCTAGCGGTTCATCATTACCGGGAATGCCAACCCATTGGTACAACTTCCTGGCGGATCTGCCGGCCCCCATGCCCGAAATCAGGGATTCCGGAAGCCCGACGGCGACGGAAATAGCGGCCAAGATTCGGCCGCGAGTCCTCGTCGAGCAAAACGGTTCGGACGAGCAATGGATTGCCATTCCCGAGCCGGTCACGGAGCGGCTGCGGCAAGCGGGCCGGCCGACACCGTTGCACCGGGCGCACCGGCTCGAGAAGCATCTCGGTACCGGCGCGAGAATCTACCTCAAGCGTGAAGACGTCCTTCCCACAGGCAGCTTCAAACTGAACACCGCCATAGCCCAGGCGTATTACGCGGCCGAAGAGGGGCGGACGACCCTCGTCACCGAGACCGGGGCGGGCCAATGGGGGATGAGCGTCGCGCTCGCGGCGAAGATGTTCGGTCTCCAGGCCGAGATCTTCATGGTGAGGTGCTCGCTCGACCAGAAGCCCTACCGGCGTCACTACATGGAGCTCCTGGGGGCCAAGGTCCGGCCGTCGCCGTCGACCCACACGGCGATCGGACGAAAGATCCTCGGGAAGAACCCGGACCACCCCGGCAGCCTCGGCACCGCGATCAGCGACGCGATCGAGCACACCCTGGGCAACCCCGCCGCCGCGTATCTCGCCGGCAGCGGGATGCCACACGTCTACCTCCATCAGACATTGCTCGGGCTCGAGGTCGCACAGCAGCTGAAGACCACCCACGGCGAGGACCTGGGCGTCGACGGGCGCGGCGACCACCTCATCGCGTGCTCGGGCGGCGGAAGCAACCTCTGTGGTCTCATCGGCCCTCACCTGCGGGCCAAGGCCGACGGAGCCGACCTCCGCTTCCTCGCCGCGGAGTCCACGGCGGCGCCCCGGCTCACCCAGGGCGTCTACGCATACGGCCGCACCGACCTGGGCGGCTACACGCCCGAGGTGCTGGGCTACACGATGGGGGAGAGCTTCATCCCCCCGCCCAATCACGTCGGCGGCCTGCGCAACCACCACAGCTCCGCCCTGGTCAGCCTGCTCCGGCGCGAGGGCGTCCTGGACGCCGTCGCCTTCGACCAGCGGACGGCGCTGGAGGCCGGCCGGCTACTGCTGCAGACCGAAGGCCTGCTGCTCGCCCCCGAGGCCGGTCACGCGGTCGCCGCGGCCCTGGACGTCGTGGCGAAGGCCGACGCGGAGAACGCCGAACCGGTGATCGTGGTCCTGGCCAGCGGTTCCGGATTCCTTGATCTGCAGGGATACAACGAAGTCCTGCTCGACGCATAGCCGCACCATCGTTCACGGCATCTTCGCTCCATGCGATTGGGAAGCCATATGCGCTTGGCGACATTTCAGCCCCAGCTCGGCGTTCATTGCGAGACGACCACCCTCCGCAACATGCTCCACCATGCCGGCGCCGGAATATCCGAAGCCATGCTGTTCGGCCTCGGCCAGGGGATCGACTTCCAATACTGGGACGCGCCGGATCCCGGTCGCGGCACGCCGATGCTCACCGGCCGGATCGAGCCGGCCCTGCTGTCCCGCAACGCCTGCGCGGCCCTGGGTGCGACCTTGCGCGAATCGCGCTCACCCGACCCCGAATCGGCTTCCGCCGCAGCGACGGAACTGCTGGCCGCGGGACACGTCGTGGGAGTGTCCGTCGACATCTTCCACCTCGACTACTTCTCGTCCCGCAGTCACTTCGCGTCGCACTACATCGCCGTGTACGGGCTCGACGACTCCTTCGCCCACGTCGTCGACACCGATCAGCAGGGAGGGGCACAGACCCTCCCGACGCAGTCGCTGCGCCGAGCCCGCGCTTCCGACGAAGGCTTCATGCCGTCGCCCCACCTGCACCTGTACGTCGAGAAGCTGCCGGAGCGTCTGACCACCGACACCGACGCGGTCCTGCGCGAACAGATCTGGAACGCCATCCGGCTGACCGCGCAGCGGATGACCGAGGACCGCGGTCCCCGATTCGGTCTGCGCGCCATGCGGCGGGCGGCTTCCGAGATCGCCGGATGGAGCGACACCCTCGCCTCCCCGGACGAGACGGTGCCGGGTGTCGGCCGCTTCTGGCGCTTCGCGGGAACCGGCGGAGCCAACTTCCGCAAGCTCTACCGCGCGTTCCTGCTGGAGGCCCGCCGGCGGTACGACGACCCCGAACTCGACCCCTTCGTGAAGGACTTCGGCGCTGTGCAGCGGCAGTGGGACCAGGCCATCGACCTGCTGATGGCCTACCGCGACGCGGACGACGGGCGACGGCAACTGGAAGCCGTCGCGTCCCTGCTGCACTCGATCGCCGACGCCGAAAAGGCCGCCTTCGAAAGGCTGCTCGTGTCGGCCGCCAAACGGGCGGGTGAGCCGGCTTGACGATCACCCGGGCCAGGTCCGTGTGCCGTATGTGCCACGGCGGATGCGGCGCCATCGTCGAGCTCACGGACGGTGTCCCCACCGACATCCACGGGGACCCCGACAATCCCACGAGCGAGGGCTACTTCTGCATCAAGGGCAAGGCCTCACTCGACCTGCTGCGCAGCCCGGACCGGCTGACGACGCCGCTGGTCCGGACCGGCCCGCGCGGCTCGGGGACGTTCGAACCGGTCGGCTGGGACACCGCCCTCGACCGGATCGCCGGCGAACTCGCCGCGACCATCGGCCGGCACGGACCCGAGTCCGTCGTCCTCGGCCAGGGCACCGACCGCAACTACCAGGAATGGGTGTTCCGGCTCGCCAACGCGATCGGGACGCCGAACGTGGTCGGTCCGGCCCACGTGTGCTTCTACCCGCGGGTCATGGCCTCGATCATGACGTACGGCGCCTTCACCTTCTGCGACTACGACGGCGACCCCGAAGTCGTCCTGCTCTGGGGCAGCAACAAGCCCAGCACCCACTCGGACGGCGTGATCGGCGTCAAGCTGCTGCGAGCCGTCGAACGAGGCAGTCGCGTCATCACCGTCGATCCGCGACGCACGCGGACCGCCGCCCGCTCAAGCCTGCACCTGGCGATCCAGCCGGGCACCGACTGCGCACTGGCCCTCGGCATGATCAAGACCGTCATCGACGAGGGCTGGTACGACCACGACTTCGTGGCCGCGCACACCTCCGGTTTCGACGAACTCGCCGCCCACGTGAAGGCGTACGACATCGAGCGGGTCGCGCGGATCACCGGACTCACACCCGAGCTCATCCACGAAGCCACCCGCTCCTACGCCCTCGCCTCACGGGCGTGCATCGAGGCCGGAACCGGTCTGTCGCAGAACGAGAACTCCTTCGACACCCACCGCGCCATCGCCATCCTCGCCGCGATCTGCGGAAACATCGACGCCCCCGGCGGCGACGTGATCTGGGAGCCGATGCCGATCGAGGGCCGGCGTGCCTTCCCACGCTCGGACCTGCTCCCGGAAGAGCAGGCCGAGAAGCGGATCGGCGGGGACAAGCACAAGATCCTTTCGATGTCCGGCTGGGTCGCGCCGGGGGACCTGCACGAGGCCATCGTGACCGGGGCGCCGTACCCGATCACCTCGCTGCTCATCTTCGGCAGCAACATGCTGGCCTCGCACGAGAACACCGAGCTGGTCCGCGAGGCGATGAACAAGCTGGACCTGGTCGTCGTGTGCGACCTGTTCATGACGCCGACCGCCCGCTACGCCGATGTCGTCCTGCCGACGTCGAGCTGGCTGGAGCGGGACCAGATCGTCGAGTTCAACTCCTACATCGCGGCACGGCAGAAGATCGCCACGGTCGACGGCTGCCGCTCGGACGAGGAGATCATCCTCCAGCTCGCCGAACGGCTCGGCCTGGGCGAGCACTTCTTCCCCTCGCTGGAAGCCGCCCTCGACGCGAAACTGGCCGGCATCGACCTCACCTGGGAACAGTTCACGAAGATCGGCTACATCCGCAACGAGAAGCGATACCGCAAGTACCGCGACGGCGGATTCCGTACCCGGTCCGGACGCGTGAACCTCATGAACCACGGGCTGCGGGCCATGGGCTACGAGGCGTTCCCCGTCTTCCGGCGCCCACCGGAGCCGGACCCGGCCCTGCCGTACGTGATGACCAGCGCCCATCCGCGCCAGTTCTACAACACCGAGTTCCATCAACTTCCGACCACCTCGCGCGGCCAGAGCACGGCGCGGGTGACCGTCCATCCGGACACCGCTGAGCGGGAAGGGCTGACAGACGGTGAAGAGGTGGACCTCTTCACGCGGACCGGTGCGCGCGGAGTGCGCATGACGGTCAAGATCTCCGACTCCGTCGCACCGAACGTCGTGATGGCGGACGCCGGATGGTGGTATCCGGGCGATGCCTCGGTCGACGAGTCGCTCAGATCCTCGGTCAATCTCCTGACGGGCAACGACCGTTCCGACGTGCACATGGGGAGCGCGACGATGAGAGGTGTAGCAGTGGGAATACGGCGGCTGGGGCCGGGTCGTGGCTAGCGCGCGGGGCACCGTCGCCGCCCGGGTGCCGGAGACCGACGAGGGCCTGCAGGGCGACGAACTGGCCCTCAAATACGACGAGATGCAGCGCCACATCCGGGACAACGGCTGGCTCCAGGAGAAGATCGACGACATCCTGGCCGCCGAGATCACCACCGGCGAGGTCCTGGAGCTGGGATGCGGCCCGGGCTACCTCGGCCTGGAATGGCTGACCCAGGCCGAGGACTCCGCCCGGCTCGTCGGCCTCGACATCTCACCGGCGATGCTCCGGCGCGCGGGCATCAACGCCACGGGCTACGGCGTCGCCGAGCGATGCGGCTACGAATGCGGCACCGTGCTGGCCCTGCCGTTCGAGGACGACCGCTTCGACCACGTCATCAGCGCGTCCTCACTGCACGAATGGGCGGATCCGGGGACCGCCCTGGCGGAGATGCACCGCGTGCTCAGGCCGGGCGGCCGGTACTGCGTCTCCGATCTGCGCAGGGACGTCGACCGGACGACGTTCCAGTTCATGAAGGCGAACATCGCGGCCGACATGCGCCCGGGCTTTCGCACCTCGATCCGCTCCTCGTACGTCAAGAGCGAGATCGAAGAGCTGCTGCGCGGCACCGCGCTCGACACGGCCGTCGTGACGGAAGTGCAGATGGGGATCGTCATCACGGGCAGGAAGGAAGCGCCATGAACGCACTCGCGGGAAGTTCGCCGGCCATCACCGCCACGCGCGACGGGCGCTTCCCCGACCGCGCCGGCTTCGGACGGGCCTGGGAGGAGATCCTCCAGACGTCCAGCACCTGGCGGGACCTCGACTGCGGGCAGTACCTGTCGGCCTGGTGCGGATACGCGCCCGACCACGTCGTCGAGAAGTTCGCCGGGGTCAACCACGTCGGCATCTACATGGGCGACTACGACAACGACGACGAGGTGTTCGGCTGGAACGCCCACCTGAACGACCTCCGGGCGTCCGGCGAGATCACCACCGTCGAGATGGGGCCGTCGTACATCTCGCCCCGGCAGTACGGCACGCCGGGATGGTGGAACTCGATCGCCCTCACCGACGGACGGGTCATCGAGATGTTCGCCTGCCGCCGGTTCGGCCCCTGGGCGGACCGCCCCGCAGGCGAGCGCGGACGCCTCATGTCGCACGTCGCCATCGACGTGCACACCGACGCCGACGTCCGCTACCTGCTGGACGTCCTCGACCGGGACGTCGACCACCTCGAGAACATCGCGTTCACCGAGGCGGACGAACTCGGCCACACCTACGGGCACCTGCGCAACAACGACAGCGGTTCCGTGCTCGAGATCGTCTACGAGGCGCCGCGCGGCGGAACGGGGCACGGCGATGGCGGTCATTGAGATCTCGCCGCACTCCGGCGAACACTGTGAATCCACCGCGCTGCTCAACATGCTCCGCAACCACGACATCGAGCTGAGCGAGCCGCTCATCTTCGGGCTGGGACAAGGGCTGTCGTTCCTGTACTGGCACTCGAAGCAGATGCCGAGCCCGTTCCTCGCCGGCCGGGTCAAACCCGACCACCTCATGCGCAACGTGGCCGACGCCCTCTCCCTGGAGCTGCGGGCGCAGGAGACCTCCTCACCGGCGAAGGCCGAGGCCACGCTGATCGAGGCTCTCGACGAGGGCGATGTGGTGGGCCTCAAGCTCGACCGCTACCACCTCGACTACGCACGGGAGAACCACCACTTCGCCGCGCACTACGTCGCCTGCATCGGCTACGAGGACGACCGGTTCGTCGTCGTCGAGACCCGGTCGCTCGGTGTCCAGTCGACCTCGCGGGAGAGCATGGCCCGGGCCCGGTCCGCCAAGGGACCGATGTCCTCGCGCCACCTGTCGGTCCGGGTGAACCCGGGCGGGTACGACGAGTCGATCCTCGCCAAGGCCTGCCGGGCCTCGATCCTGGCCGCCGCACAGGACTTCCTGAACCCGCCGATCACCAACATGGGATTCAAGGGGATCGCGAAGGCCGGCTCCCTCATGCGCGGGTGGCACGACAAGCTCGACCATCCCGTGGCGGCGATGAGCGCCGTCGGCACCAGCATGGAGGAAGGCGGCACGGGCGGCGGACTCTTCCGGACGCTGTGGGCGCAGTTCCTGGAAGAGGCGCACGAGCTGACCGGCGTCGAGGCCTACGACGAGCTCGCCGTCGAGTACCGCCGTATCGCCAAGCGCTGGACGGACGTGGCGAACCTGCTGCGCGACGCCGACGACGCCGGTGCCCGGAGCTCACTCGACGAGGCCGCCTCGATCGTCGGCAGCCTGGCGGCCGAGGAGCGTACGGCGATGGCGAGGCTGGAGGAGGCGTCCCGATGACCACGCTCGCCCGGCCGGCCGGCCACGACCCGCGCGGCACACTGCGCGACACCCTCGTCTCCCGCGTCGACATCGCACGCAAGGTCGCCGCGGTCACCTCACTGGACCGGCAGGCGCTCGACACCTGGGCCGCTCAGGCGCTCGCCGCGACCGTGGAGCACGCCTGCCGCAACTCACCCTTCTACGCCGGCCACGTCCCGGCCGAGGTCGCCCGTGCCGTCGCGCAGGGCCGCCCGCACGCGTTCGAGGCCCTGCCCTTCACGACGCGCGAACATCTCTCCGCCGCCTACCCGCTCGGCATGCTCGCCGTTCCCCGGCGTGAGGTGATCCGGTTCGACGAGAGTTCCGGTACCGGCAACGGGCGCCCCATCGCCGCGTTCTTCACGATGGCGGACTGGCTGGAGAACAACCTCACCGTCGCCGGGCTGCTCTCCGCCGTCCTGGACGAGCGGGACGTCGCGGCCATCGCCGTCCCGTACGAGCTGGCCGGGGTGGGCCAGGACCTCGACCGTGCGATCGAGATCCTCGGCTGCACCATCGTGCCGCTCGGCGCGGCCTCACCGACCTGCACCCCGGACCGGATGGTCGACGCCCTGCTGCGGTCCGGCGCCACCACCCTGGTGTGCTCCGGAACGCGGGCCCTGTTCCTCGGCGAGATCGCCCGGCGCCGCGGCATCGACCCGCGGCGCGACCTCGCCGTCTCGAAGATCCTCATGGCGGGAGAGGGCGCGTCGCCGGCCAAGAAGCGGCGCCTGGCCGACCAGTGGGACGCCGTCGCGTACTCGATGTTCGGCATGACCGAGACCAACACGCTGGCCATGTTCTGCCGCGAGCGCGAACTGCACCTGGTCGAGACGCGGACGTTCTTCGAGGTGGTCGATCCGGCATCCGGCGAGCGGCTGCCGGACGGCTCCGTCGGCGAACTGGCCGTGACGACGCTGGCGAGCCGGGCCATGCCGCTGCTGCGGTACCGCACCGGCGACGTGTGCCGGATCGAGGCGGCGCCGTGCGCCTGCGGCTCCCCGCTGCGCCGGCTGCAGCACCGCGGCCGGATCGGCGACCGGATCCCGCTCGGGGAGCGCTGGACCTCCCAGCTGGAGGTCGAGGACATCGTCCTGGGCGCCATGACCACCGAGCCGTACTACTTCGCCTTCGACATCGACGGCGACGCCCTGGAGATCGCCCTGCCGCCGACGGGCGCCGACGACGCGACCCGGAAGTCGATCGAGGCCGCGGTCCGTGACCGCCTCGGAGCGGCCACCCGATTCCGTGTGCTGGACACCGACCGGTTCGAGACGGCACTGCGAACCTCGGCCAAACCGACGATGCGCAACTTCAGTGCCTACGGGGGAGGAGGGACTGACGGTGAGGGTTGAACTGCCGCTTCCCACGCGCATTCCGATCGACGGGCGCTTCGAGATCGATGACACGTGCATCGACTGCAAGCTCTGCAACGACCTGGCGCCCGACAACTTCGACGCGGACCTCGACAACGACGTCCACTACGTGTGCAAACAGCCCGGGACACCCGACGAGCTCGAGCGGGTCCTCGACGCTTTCGAATCCTGTCCCACCGAATCGATCCGGTACTCAGCGGCACCCAGCGGGGAGTGATGGCGCAATGTCAAGCCTGGACGATCCAGTAGAAGCCGACATGTGCGCCGGCCGACGGCAGATGACCGAACTGGGACCGGTGGCCGAGAGCTACGACCAACTGCACCGCATCGACCTGCTCGGCGAGGCGCGGGCCGCACGAGGAGTCACGGAGGGCACGTACGACTCGACGGTGTGCGCCGTCCTCCAGGCGTCCGAGGTCTGTCTGCTCAACCTGGCACGGCTGGCGAACAGGACCCGGGTGTGCCTGCTGGCCGACGACATCCCGGCCGCCTCCCGGTACGTCCAGTGGGCCGTCGGGTTCCACCGGTTGCTGCGCAGGCTCGGCACGGTGATGTGCGGCGCCCGCGGCATCTACGGAGCCGGCGTGTCCGCGGGGGCCACGGCCGTCAGCATCTCCGAGTCCGCCGGCTACGCGGCCTATGTCGACGCCCTGCGGGGGCTGGAGGACGTCGCCAAGGGCTCGCTGCTGGCCGGCGCACCCGAGCTGACCCGCTCCACCATCGCCACCAGGAGCATCGACGACTCGCTGTACCGCGTGCTGCACGGCATCCGGGTCGGCTGCCACGACGCCACCAAGTGGGAGAGCGACCTCACCTCGGTACCCATCGGGGTAAGCCGGAGCACCGACGAGCTGATCTCCGCCGAGACACTGGCGCGCGCGGTCGCCGCGACCGAGCTGAACGCGGGCACCCTGCACGGCGAGTTCGTCGCCCTCCACCAAGTCCCGGAGATCCTCTGCGCCGAGGCGAACGACCACCTCGAAGTCGCGATCCGGGCCCTCCGCGCATCGGAGCTGAGCCGGGCGGCACAGCACCTGACGGCCTGCCGGGAGCTGCTCGATCCGGTGGTCGACGCGCAGCGGGTAATGGCCGAACACCTGGCCACCGGGGAGTACCACGAGTTCCGCACCAATCTGGGGCCCGCGAGCGGTACACACTCGCTGTCGATCAAACAGCACATGTTCCGGGACCTGTTCAAGCACATGTGGAACGACCTCGAAGCCTGGCTGAGCTCGCTCGGCGGCTCCTCGCTCGAGGAGACCGTCCGGGCCGTCGACGCACACCGCCACGACGACCCGGAAGGCTGGCTGCGGCACACCGTGGTCGACCAGGCGTTCAAGCTGCACTCCGCCCACCAGCAGTGGCGCCACGAGCATCTGCACATGCCCCGCAACTGCCTGGGCAGCGGCGGCACCAAGTCCATGATCGGCATCCCGGACGGGCCGCAGGCGGTCTACAAGATGCGGGACGCGGCCAACGCCCAGCACTCGCTGGCCACGATCCACCGGGCCCGCCGGACGCCGCTGACGAACGCCGTGCCGGACTCGCCCATGGTCAAGCTCATCACCGACCCCAGCTCCCTCGACTCCGAACTGATGCGGGTCGTGGGCGAGGCCACACGCGAGTACTTCCCCCAGGTGCAAGAGCAGAGCTACCAGCCGTTCCGGTCCGGTGCGGCCGAGCGGAACCCGTAGGAGCGCGGACGGTGACCACCACAGGATCCACAGCCTCTGACAAGCCCACCGGCGACACGGCCCTCCTGCCGGGCACCTCCGGCGGCGCCTGGCGGGGGGACGAGTACATCGCCAGCCTCAAGGACGAGCGGGAGGTCTGGTGCGAGGGGCGCCGGGTCGACGTGACCGGCGACCCGGGCTTTCGGCCCATGCTGTCCACGCTGGCCGGCCTCTACGACGCCCAGCACCGGCCCGACCGGGCGGACGAGATGCTCCACCGGTCGGACACCTCCGGCCGGCTCGTCAGCCTGTCGTACCTGGCACCGGCCGACCGGGACGACCTCGCCCGCAAATGGGCCAACTCCCACCGGTGGGCGGAGGCTTCCCACGGCCAGCTCTCCCGGATACCCGACTTCATGTCGAACGTCGTGGTCGGCCTGTACGACTACCGGTTCGAACTGGCCAAGGTCGACCCCGAGTTCGGGCGCAACGCGGAGAACTACTACCACTACAGCCGCGAGAACGACCTCACGCTGACCCACGGTCTGGGCGACCCCCAGATCGACCGCTCCGCGACGCCCGCCGAACGGCCGGAACTGGGCCTCAGGGTGGTGCGGCGAGGCGCCGACGGCATCGTCGTACGGGGAGCCAAACAGATCGCCACCCTGGCGCCGTACGCCCACGAGGTGCTCATCTACCTCTCGCCCGCCAACTACCTGCGCGAGGACCCCAGCTACGTCTGCTGGTTCGCCGCCCCCCTGGCGTCACCGGGCCTGCGCGTCCTGTGCCGCTCGTCGTACGCCGAGGGCTCCGGCGGCCTGTCCGCGCGCTACGACGAGCAGGACGCCATGCTGGTGTTCGACGACGTGTTCATTCCGATGGACCGGGTCTTCCTGCTCGACGACTCCCAGGCGGCCGTCCGCGGGTTCGGCGAGCTGAACAAGTGGTCGCTCTACACCGGCCAGGTGCGCTACTACCACCGGCTGCGCACCATGCTCGGGGTCGCCTCGCTCCTGGCCCAGGCGATCGGCGTCGACAAGTTCCGGCAGGTCACCGACCTCCTTGGCGAGCTCACCTCGTACGTCGAGATCGTCCGGCTCGGCCTGGCCGCGATCGACGCCGAGTGCCGGCCCACCACCTCGGGCCTGCTCGCCCCCGGCTCGACGGCGGCGCTCGACGCCGTCGCCGGCCGCTTCTCGACCCGTGGCTCGGAGATCATCCGGCAGATCGGCGCGTCGGGTCTGATCATGCAGCCCTCGGAGGCCGATCTCGGCACCGCCGAGCTGCGCCGGGTGCTGGACACCTACATGTGCGGGCGCGAGACGAGCGTGGACGAGAAGTCCCGGATCTTCCGCCTCGCCGCCGATCTCGCCGTCGACCGCTTCGGCATGCGCCAGGAGCTCTACGAGACGTGGAACCGCGGTGATCCCGCCCGGGTCCGCTCGATGCTCTATGCCCGCTATCCCGACCTGCAGCGCTGCGAAACCCAGGCCCGCGACCTGGCCGAAGGGCGGAACGACACCACATGAGTCTCGACAGCATCCGGCTCGAAGGCGTCACGACCCACAACCTCAAGTCGGTCGACGTCTCCTTCCCCAAGGGGAAGCTGGTCGTCGCCGCCGGCGTCTCGGGATCGGGCAAGTCGTCCCTGGTCATCGACACCCTCTTCGAACACTCCAAGACGCTCTACCTGGGCGCCCTGTCCAGCAAGTCCCTCGACATGGGCGACGGCGACTACCAGTTCGACCGGATCGCGGGGACCCAGCCACCGGTGGCCCTGCGCCAGCGAGACGGCGGCTACTCCAATCCCCGCTCGACCGTGGGGACCCTCACCGGCCTCGACGGGCTGTACCGGCTGCTGTTCGGCGCCGGCTCGCGGCCGGTCTGCCCGGCCTGTCTCCGCCCGACCGGTCCGGACCTGTTCTGCGACGACTGCGGCTGCTTCGCCGAACCGCACTCCGCGAAGCACTTCAGCCCCAACCGCAAGGAAGGCAAGTGCCTCCAGTGCGACGGCATCGGCGAACTCGTCGGCTTCTCGCTGGACAAGATCATCCCGGACCGGTCGAAGACCCTCACCGAGATCTGGGACGGCGCCGACCCGGGGACGTTCGCCGTTCCCAACGTGCGCAAGGCCTTCGAGGCGATGGCCGCGGACATCGGCCTGGACCTCTCCCTGCCGTTCGAGAAGCTCAGCCCGGAGCAGACCGAGAAGGTGCTGCACGGCTCGGACACCATCTACACCCTCAAGATCCGCAAGGTCACCAACGATTTCCGCTTCGAGGGCATCCTGGGCTTCCTGGAGCGCGCCTACCGCAACGCGTCGTCGGCCGCCCGCAAGAACGCCTTCACCAACTACCTCGGACGGGAAGTCTGCCCCGGGTGCAACGGAGGGCGGCTGCGCCCCGAATCGCTCAGGGCGACGGTGGCCGGGCACACCTTCCACGACTTCCAGAGCGACGAACTGTCTCGCTCGATCACCCGGTTGCGCGACGGACTGGCGTCCGGTGCCGTGCCGGCGCAGGTGCGCGAACTCGCCTCCGCGATCGTCAAACAGAGCGCGAACATCGACGACGTCGGACTCGGACACCTGCAACTGCAGCGGCCGGTCATCACCCTCTCCGGTGGTGAACTGCAACGGCTGCTGCTGGCGCAGCACCTGGCCAGCGACCTGACCGGCGTCATGTACGTCCTGGACGAACCGACCGCCGGTCTGCACGAGGCCGACACCGGGAAGATCCTCACCTCACTGCGACGGCTGCGCGATCTCGGGAACACCGTCATCGTCATCGAGCACGACGAGTCGGTGATCCGTGCCGCCGACTGGGTCGTCGAACTGGGGCCCGGGGCCGGCTCCCGCGGCGGCGAGATCGTCTTCGAGGGCCGCTTCGCCGACCTGCTCAACTCCGGTGACTCGCCGACGGCGACCGCGATGCTGTCCGGCGGACCCTCGCGGGCGAGGGCCGAGCTCGCCGAAGCGTCCTGGCTCGAAGTGCGCGGCATCACGCGCAACAACGTGGTCGACCAGACCGCGACGTTCCCGCTCGGCGGGCTCACCTGCGTCTCCGGCGTGTCCGGCGCGGGCAAGAGCTCCCTGGTGGCCGGCATCCACGCATCGGTATCCCGGGCCATCGCCCAGCGATCGACGGGCGCGGCGGCCGAAGGCACGGGCATCCGGGGAGCCGAAGCCCTCGACGACGTCATCTACGTCGAGCAGCGGCCGATCGGCCGCTCCAGCCGGAGCACGCTCGTCACCTACATCGGCATCAGCGACCACATCCGCGACGCCTTCGCCGGCAGCGCCGACGCGGTCGAGCGCGGCCTGGGCCGAGGCGAGTTCAGCCCGAACGTCGCCGGCGGACGGTGCGAGTCCTGCAAGGGGCTCGGGCTGGCCGAGATCGAGATGACCCTCTTCAAGAGCGAGTTCATCGTCTGCCCCGAGTGCGAGGGCCGACGCTTCCAGGAGCACGTCCTCGAGGTGCGGCTGGGCGACAAGAACATCCACGACGTGCTGTCGATGACCGTCGAGGACGCACTCGACTGGTTCGACGCCACGAGCAGCCCCAAGGTCGTCCAAGCCCTCGGCGTGCTGCGCGAGTTCGGCCTCGGCTATCTGCAACTCGGCTGCTCGACGACCACGCTGTCCGGGGGCGAGGCGCAGCGGCTCAACCTGGCGGGCGAGCTGCTCAAACAACGCCGCAGCCGCACGCTGTTCATCTTCGACGAGCCGACGCGCGGCCTGCACGCCGCCGACATCCGCCACCTTCTGGCCCTCTTCGAGCGCCTGATCTCCACCGGCAACACCATCGTGGTCATCGAACACGACCTCAAGGTGATCAACATCGCCGACTGGGTGATCGACCTGGGACCCGGCGCCGGCCGCGAGGGCGGCAGGATCGTGCACAGCGGGACACCGGAGGACCTCGCGGACAACGCGGCGAGCGTGACCGGACAGTTCGTACGCCGGCTGCGTGACGAACCCGGCGCGGCCACGCCGGTGCCCGAACCCGCCGGACGCCTCCAGCCGGGTGCGGCGCCGGACCTCGGGGTCATCGGTGAGCTTCTCCCACGGGCCGTCACGGTGGTCGCCGGCACGGCACGGCAGTCCGAGCGGAACGGACCCACACCGTACGGACTGGTGATCGGCTCCCTCACCGTCGTCTCCGACGAACTCGCCCTGATCGGCTTCCTGGTGCGCTCGGGCAGCACCAGCTGGAACGCCATCGCGGACACCGGCCGGTTCTGCGTGAACATCCTCGGCGAGGACCAGCACGAGGTGTCCGACGCCTTCTCGCAGGGCAGGCCGGACAGCCGCTTCGACGCCCTCGCGTGGACCCCGTCCGCCAACGGCTGCCCGCGGCTCTCCGGCGCCGTCGGCACCATCGACTGCAGCCTGAAATCGACCTACCGGATCGGCGACCACGAGTTCGTCCTGGCGACGGTCGTCAGCGTCGACATGGAGGGCGGCACCGACCGCCGGCCCCTGCTCCGGGCCGAACGGGGAGACAGCGCTCTCGACGACTACGGGTGGCGCCGGTTCGCCCGGGAAGCGGAGGCCAGGTGACCACGACCACGTCGCTCGCGACGCACTACGAACAGTTCCTGGAACTGCTCACCCGAGACCCCGGCACCGCGGCGGACGACGGTGACGCGTCGCTCCGTGCCCGGTACGGCGAACGGGTCGACGCCACGGGCGAGGCACAGCCGATCGTGCTGACCCGCGACGAGTGGATCCGCAACCAGATCGACCTGACGCTGGCACTGGGCCGCCTGCTGACCGAGGACGACGTGGTCGTCTCGGCCGTGCCGTACGAACTGTCGTTCATCGGCGCCGAGGTGGACCGCGTGATCGAGATGGTCGGCGCCTCGGTGATCAGCGTCGGGACGAGCGGGACCATCTGCCCGATGCCGCGACTGCTCGGGCTGATCGAGCAGTACGAGGTGACGGCCCTGGTGTGCTCGCCGAGCTTCGCCGCGGAGCTCGCGGGTCTCGCGACGTCGCTGGGCAAGCGGCCCGCGCACTCCACGATCCGGACGATCGTCTGCGTGGGGGAGGCCTGCTCCACCGAGCGCCTCGACCGCATCGGCGCCGCCTGGGCGGCGAAGACCTCCGCGCTGTACGGGACGCCGTCGACACCGACGGTCGCCGTGGCCTGCGACCACGGCGCACTGCACCTGTGCGACCACCGCCTCCGGGCGGAGGTCCGCGGCGGTCTGCGCGGCGAGCTGATCCTGGACGGCTCACCGACCGGTGAGGTCGTCGAGCTGTGGCCGGCGGAGCGCCGCTGCGCCTGCGGTTCCCCGAGCCGGGTCCTGGTGCCGCTGGGCAGCGTGGCCTCGGCGGTACGCGGACCGGACGGGCTGGTCTCGGCGCTGGACGTGGAGCGGATCGTCTTCGGCCACAGGAGGCTCGCACCGCACTTCGCCTGCACCGTCCGGGACGGCACCTTCCACGTCACCTGCGCCGTGGCCGACTCCGGCGCGGTGGACGCGGGCGCGATGCGGCGCGCGATCCGCGGCGCCATCGATGAGGCGCTCGGCGTCAAGGCCGAGGTCACGCTCGTCGGCGTGCAGGACTGGAGTACCGCCCCGTCATGACCCGCACCCCGCCGCGGCGCGCAGTCGCCGCGGCCCATCCACCCGGTGGCATCCCGAGGAGACAAGACGCATGAGGGTAGCGGTAGTACAGACCCAGTGGGTCGACGATCACGAAGACGGCCTGCGCAACGCCTACCAGGCGATCGAGGACGTCTGCGCGGCCGGCGACATCGACCTGGTGTGCTTTCCCGAGTTCCTGCTCGGCCCGCCGTGGTACATGCCCGGGCAGGACGGGCTGAAGGGACTCACCGACACCCCGATCCCGGGGCCGATCGTCGACGGCTTCCAGTCCCTGGCCCGCAAACTCAACACGCACATCCTGCTGGGGTCGCTCGTCGAGGACCTGCAGGACGGCATGTACCGGAACACGTCCCTGCTGATCGGCCGGCAGGGCGTCATCACCGGACGCGCCATCAAGGCACACCCCTTCGGCAACGAGATGGTGGTGTGCCGCCAGACGGACGCACTCGGCGTGCTGTCGACCGAGTTCGGGCAGATCGGCATCGCCGTGTGCTCGGACTTCTGGATCCCCGAGGTCGTCCGGCTGCTGGCGCTCGCCGGCGCACGGACGATCTTCGTCCCGGGCGGGACACTCGGGCAGAACCAGCCGCTCATGGTGAACGCCCTGCGCACGGCGGCGTATCTGAACGACGTCAACATCGTCTACGCGAGCTCGGTCGGAGTCGTCCGCGGCAAACGGGGCGACCGGCTCGTGGAGATCCACTTCGCCGGCACCAGTCTGGTCGCGAGCCCGGAGGGCGTGCTCGCCCAGGCCGGCAGCGACGAGCCGGAGACCCTCGTCGTCGACATCGACGAGCCCGCGGACGGCGACGGCCGCCGCTGGCAGCAACTCCGCAGGCCCGACGCCTACCGGGCGCTGCTCACCCCGTACGCCGGAGCGGACCGGGACCTCGCCGCCGAACTGCGGGCCAGCCTGTCCGGGGGCGGCGGCCCGGACCGGGGCCGGCCCGCCGCCGGGACCAGCACACATGAGGGGACTCGTTCGTGACCATCTTCGTAGCGCAGCACGCCCGCCGGGCGACCCCCGAGGCGACGGCCTCCGCCGTACTCGACGATCTCGAGCGCCGGGTGACCGACGAGGCGTCGTTCGTCGTCCTCCCCGAGAACGCGTTCACGACCGCAGGCGACGTCCAGGCGCTGCCCAGGCCCCTGCACGAACGGTGCCTGGACCGGCTGGCGACCCTGGCGCGGACCCGGGGCACCTACGTGCTCACCGGATCGTGGGCGGAGACCCGGCCGGGCGGCGGGCTGGCGCAGGTGGCCAGGCTGCTGGACCCGAGCGGCTCGGAGTGCGCCCGGGTGGAACGGCCCGTCCTGCCCGACGGGACGACCGGCACCGGTGACGACTTCCCCGTCGTCGAAACGCCGTACGGACACGTCGGGGTGCTCCTCGGCCCCGACTTCTGGCTGGTCGAACCGCCACGCATCGAATGCCTGGCCGGTGCGGAGCTGCTGCTGGTCGCCGGGTCCCTCGACGGCAGGCAGCAGGCGTCGCAGCGCGCCGCCGTGTGGGGCATCGCGACCCTGAACACCGTCGCCGTCGCCTTCGCCGGTTCGCTGAGCGAACGCTGCGGCGGGGGCAGTGCCGTGGCGGCACCCGAGGGCTTCGTCGCCGAGGCGGGCACCGACGAGGGTGTCATCGAGGCGCCCTGGGACGTCGAGAGGATCCGGCACCTGCGCGAACCCGACCTGCGCTTCCAGCAGACCCTCTGGTTCGGGCTGTGGGCGCGCCGCACGGAGCTGTACGCGGACCTGACGGCGCAGGTGAGTTGAGATGCGCAACGCCGGTGCCTCCGCCTCCGACGTCCGACGGCGGATCGCGACGGAGATGGCGGACGACGTGCCCTGGAGCAGGGTGCTCAACTCCATCTGCACCGAACCCCATCCGCTGGGCGTCGAGATGGCGTCCGCCGCGGCCCACACCAACCTCGGCGACGTGCGCATCTTCCGCGGCACCAAGCGGATCGAGCGCAAGGTCGTCGCACTGCTGCTCGATCTGATGGGCAACCCCGGCGGGTCGGGAAGTCTGGTGTCCGGTGGCACCGAGGCGAACCTGATCGCGATGCTGGTGGCCCGCGAGTCGGCGCGCGCCCGGGGACGGCTGACCGACCGGCCCGAAGTCGTCGTCAGCAGCACCGTGCACTTCTCCTTCACCAAGGTCTTCGGCCTGCTGGGGCTGACCCCGGTCATCGTGCCGGTCGACGACTCCCTGCGGTTGCCGGCCGCCGAGGTGGCCCGGCGCATCGGCGAGCACACCGTCGCGGTCGTCGCGACGGCGGGCAGCAGCGAGTTCGGTGTGGTCGACGCGGTCGACGAGATCGGACCCGTGGTGGCGGGACGCGGCGTGCACCTGCACGTGGACGCGGCCACCGGCGGCTTCATCATCCCCTTCGCCCGTGAACTCGGCCACGACCTGCCCCAGTTCGACTTCACCGTGGACGGCGTCGACTCGATCACCATCGACCCGCACAAGTACGGACTGGCCAACGTCCCCGCCGGGGCGATCCTGTTCCGCGGCGCCCAGGACGCCGGACGCTTCGCCGTCGACTCGTTCTTCATCGACACGCCGGTGCACAACACCCTGCTCGGCACCCGGCCGGGCGCCGCCGCGGTGTCCACCTACGCGGTGCTGGAGCACCTCGGGCGCGACGGCTTCCGCGACCTCACGCGGACCAACTTCGAGGTGACGAAGTACCTGGTGGACGGATTGCGCGCCGCCGGGCACGAGTTGTTCGCCGAACCGCAGCTGAACATCGTGGTGGTCCGGATGCCGCACGCGGTCCGCATCTCGCAGCTGCTGGAGTCGAAGGGCTGGATCGTCTCCACGTCGAAGCGATTCGGCGAAACCCTGCGGCTGGTCGTCACCCGGCACGTGACACCCGCGATGGTGGACGAGTTCCTTCCGGTGCTGGAACGGGCGTGCAAGGAAGCCACGGCCGAGGTGGCGCCGCGATGAGCCTCTTCCGTGGCGCCCGCACCCGGCTCGCCGCCCTGCAGCTGCGGATCGAGCCCGGACAGCGGGACGAGAACCTGGCGAGAGCCGCCAAACTGCTGTCCACCGCACGAGAACGCGAGGCCGACCTGGCGTGCCTGCCGGCGACGTTCGCCACCGGCCTGAACTTCCCGACGCTGCGCACCGACGCGACCACCGAGGACGGCCCGGTCGTCGAGTTCCTCGCCGAGCAGGCCCGCACCCTCGGGATGCACATCGCCGCGGGTGTGCTGCTGTCGGCCGGACGGGACGTCTTCGACGCGGCCGTGCTCGTCGGCCCCGGCGGCGACCCGCTCGGCTGGTACCACCGCGCCTGCGTATGGGTGGGCGAGTCCGAGTACATCTCCACCGGCTCGCCCGGCGAAGTGATCGACACACCCGTCGGACGGATCGGCCTCCAGGTCAGCTACGACCTGCGGTTCCCGGAGGCGAGCCGGCAGTACCTCGCCCAGGACGCCGACCTCGTCGTCTGCGTGGCCAACCTCTTCGGGCCGTTCTCGCACCCGGTGCGCTCCCTGTGCCGCGCCCGGGCCGCCGACAACGAGTGCGCGCTGGTCTTCGCCAGCGGGGTGGGGGAGAACCGCTTCGCGAACATGAGCTACGTCGGCCGCAGCATGATCGTCGACGGTCTGGTGCAGGACGCCCGCGAGGACCGGGACGCCGACATCCTCGCCGAGGCCGACCCGGGCAGCCAGGAAGCCGTGATCCACGCGGACGTGCACTGGCGGCAGCGGCGCAAGGTCCGCGCCGGACTGCCGTTCCACGACGACCTGCGCTCGACCTGGACCACGAACCACGGGGGGCCCGCCTGATGAGGGCAACGCGTATGCAGCCGGAGTCCGGCTGGCTCGGCGACGTGCTCGGGCTGGTCGTGATGGACATGCGGCAGTTCTTCGACAACCGCCTGTTCGCGGTGTCGACGCTGCTGACGTCGGTGTCGATGGTGCTGGCCTTCGGGGCCGCCACCGACCAGATGGTGAGCCCGGCGCCGACGGCCGCCAACTACTTCGGCTTCGTCTTCCCCGGCATCATCGGCGCCGGCATCATGTTCAGCTGCACCTACACCGTCGGCTACACGGTCATCATCGACCGCAACCGCCGCACGATCGAGGACCTGATCCTCTCGCCCCTGTCGTACTCCGGGTTCCTGCTCGCCCGGATCGTCGGGGTCGTGCTCAAGTGCCTGTTCCAGTTCGTCCTGGTGCTGCTGCTCGGCGTCGGGGTCTTCGACGCCCGGATCGAGTCGGTGCCGCTGTTCGTCCTGGGCTTCTTCACCGCCTGCACGGCCTTCGCCGGACTCGGGATCCTCATCGCGACGTACACCAACGAGATCTCCTTCCCGGCCGTCGTGAACATCATCGTCATCCCGCTCATGTACTTCGCCGGGATCTTCTTCCCCCTCGAAAACCTCGGGACGCTCGGCGACGTCTTCGCCCGGCTCCCCCTCTCCGTGCACGTCGACATCTTCCGCGCCGCCACCTCGCCCGACGTCTCGGCCACCGGGGCATCGGTGCTGGCGGTCGCCTACTCGTTCCTGGCCCTCTCCATCGCCGCCTGGGCCTTCCGCAGGAGGATCGGCCATGGCTGACACCCCGAGCACCGCAGCGCCGGTCCTGTCGGTCTCCCGGCTCGACCACCGCGTGAGCCCCGACTTCGCCCTGCGCTCCCTCACCTTCTCGGTGAACGCCGGCGAGGGCGTGGCCATCATCGGCACCAACGGCGCCGGCAAGACCACACTGATCCGCCTCGTCGCCGGGCTGCTGCGCCCGTCGGGCGGCGAGGTCCGCATCTGCGGCACCCCGCCCCGCCGCTGGGGGCAGGTCGGCCGCCACATCGGATACGTCCAGCAGGCCAAGGACCTCCCGGACGGCGTCAGCGTCGAGACGTATGTCAAACATCAGCTCAAGCTCCGGCGGGCCGACCCCGGCCGCTACGAGGAGCTGATCGCCCTGGCCGACCTGGAGCGCTACCGCCACCAGTACGTGCGCAGCCTCTCCGGCGGCAGCCAGCGCAAGCTGCACGTCATCTGCGCCGTGGCGCACCGCCCCGACCTGCTGATCCTCGACGAGCCGACCACGGGCCTGGACCCGACGGCCCGCGAGACGCTGCTGGAGCTGCTGGGGAGCCTGAAGAAGGACGGCGTCGGCGTGCTGTTCGCCAGCCATCACCGCGACGAACTGCTCGCGCTGGCCGACTCCGTCGTGGTGCTCCACCAGGGCCGCCAGATCAAGGACGCCTCGCTCGACGCCGTCACCCGGTGGGGCGAGCGCTCCAGCCTGATCCTGGAGGCCTTCACCGAGTCCCACCTCGAACGGCTGCAGGACTGGGCCGGGCAGGAGGCGCAGGCCGGCGGCGCCGTCCGTTCCGTCCGCACCGTCGACCAGGGCGTGCGGCTCGACCTGACCGACGGTGACCACCAAGGCACTCTGGCCGAGGTGGTCGCCCGGGCCCACGCCGCAGGCCTCGCCCTGCGCTCCGCGTCCTACTTCCAGCCCACTCTGGCGGACGTCGTCCGTTCCATCGTCGACCAAGTCGAACCGGAGGACATCGCATGAGCATCACCACCACGACCACGAGCATGCCGTTCTGGAAGGAGTACCCGGAGCGCGACAGCGAGTGGGTGCGGCAGTACCCCACCAAGCACGTGCCGGTGAACGAGGAGGAGGTGTTCACGCGCAAGCCCATGGGCGTGTACGTCCACATCCCCTTCTGCAACCGGCTCTGCTTCAGCTGCCCGTACATCAAGCACCAGACCGACCGCGACCTGACCCGCACCTATCTGGACGCGCTGAAGACGGAGATCACCAACTACGCCGAGCGGCCCTACATCCAGGACCACGTCATCACCCTCGGCTACATCGGCGGCGGAACCCCGACCGCGCTCACCGCCCCGCAACTCGACGATCTGCTCGGCCACATGTTCAGCAGCTTCGACGTCGAGGAGGGCGCGGACTTCTCCATCGAGACCACACCGGTCGACATCAGTGAGCGCAAGGCCACCGTCCTGCTGGAACGCGGCATCCGGCGCATCAGCCTCGGGGTGCAGACCTTCGTCCCGGAGGAACTGAAGAACATCGGCCGCCCGAACGACCCGGAGATGCTCAAGGAGAGCATCCGGCTGCTGCGCCGGTGCGGATTCGAGAACATCAACATCGACCTGATGCACGGCATCAACGGGCAGACGATGGAGAGCTGGGAGCACAGCCTCGACGTCGCCATCGAACTCGGGGTCACCTGCATCTCCTTCTACACGTACATGGAGTTCGCGCAGATCTCCACCAAGCGCAGGAAGCTGCCGCCGGTCCCGGAGAAGGCCGTGGTCGACGACATGTTCCTGTTCGCCGCCGAGAAGCTCTCCAAGGCCGGCTTCCTCGGCTACTACGGCGACTGCTTCGCCAAGCCCGGCTTCCAGCCCAAGTACGGCGAGACGTCGTGGAGCGAGGACATCCCCATCATCCCCCTCGGCCCCACCGCCACCGGCCACCTGCGCGACCACTGGTACTTCAACGAGCCCGACATCGGCCGCTACATCCAGACCGTGATGGAGGGCCGGCTGCCGATCTCCATGGGCAAGCACATCACCAAGTCTGAGTCGATCCGGCGGTCGATGGTGCTGGGCGTCAAGGCCGGCCGGGTCAACCGGGAGCGATTCCGCCGCATCCACGGCGTCGACTTCATGGAGATGTTCCGCGCCGAGATCGACGACCTGATCGAGAAGGAACTCATCACCGCCGACGAGAACGGCATCGAGGTCACCGGCCCCAAGGGCTGGTACTACCTCGACAACATCTCCAAGGCGTTCTACTCGCCGGAATTCCGGCGCTACCCGCAGCACCTGGGAGCGGACATCTCCAACTTCATCTCCAGCCAGCCGATTCCCCTGCAGATCACCACGCGGCCCAAGGACGAGGAGGCCGGCTGTGACCACCACTGAGGCCCGACTGCTGAACCTGACCGACCGGGTGCCCCAGCCGTCCCCGCACGACGACATCGACAAGGTCCGCTTCTACGACCTCGGCATGCGCCGCTCCGCGCTGATGGCGTACAAGCGGCCGAGCGACCGCATCATGGCCAACGTCCGCGACGGGATGACCGACCTCGTTGAAGTCGGCTTCAACACCGGCCTGCTGTCCCTCCACGTGGCGGGCAAGCTGCCCGACCTGGCGGTGTCCGGGGTGGAGGAGAACCAGAACCTCGTCGACGTCGCCGAGGACAACCTGACACTCGCCGTATGGGCCAACAGCGCCGGCGACGTGGAGTTCGAGATGGCCAAGCTGAACCGGCTGCCCTTCCCGGACGACTCCGCCGACATCGTGTTCTCGTTCTCCTCGCTGCACCGCTGGCGCCGGCCGGTCGAGACGCTGAAGGAGTGCGCCCGGATCTGCAAGCCCGACGGTGTCGTGATCATCGAGGACATGAACCGGCACGCCGAGGAAGGGCACATCACCTTCATCCTGCAGTTCGTGAAGGAGGGCGGCGACGAGTTCATGCGCTCCTTGCAGGCCGCCTACACCCGGGACGAGGCGGCCGAGCTGCTCCAGGAGGCCGGCCTCGCGGACTGGCAGGTGGTCGAGGAGGACCTCGGCCTGGTGATCTCCTCGCGTCCCCTCGAACCGGTGAGCACCTGATGCCCGGGACGAAGATCGCCGTCGTCCAGATGGAGTCCAAGCTCGGCAAGCCGGCGCAGAACCTGCGCCGCGCCGAGCACTACATCGGCGAGGCCGTCGCGCAGGGAGCGGACCTGATCTGCCTGCCCGAGGCGTTCTCCACCTCCGGCAACATCCTGGAGGTCGCGGACGTGTCGGTGACCATACCGGGACCCGAGACCGACTTCCTGCGCGAGCAGGCGAAGCAGGCCGGCGTGCACATCGTGGCCGGCCTGCTGGAGCGCGGCGACGACGGCAAGTACTACAGCACCTCGGTGCTGTGCGGCCCCGAGGGAACCCTGCTCGGCCACTACCGGCGCGTGCACTGCCACGAACTGGAGGCCCGCTACCTCAGCGGCGGATCCGAATACCCCGTCTTCGACGTC
Organism: Streptomyces sp. WAC04114; assembly: GCF_019733245.1. Taxonomy (NCBI): domain Bacteria; kingdom Bacillati; phylum Actinomycetota; class Actinomycetes; order Kitasatosporales; family Streptomycetaceae; genus Streptomyces; species Streptomyces sp. WAC04114. The sequence continues at coordinate 13,315 of NZ_JAIGQA010000002.1, read as the reverse complement.
GAGTTCGGGCGGATCGGGCTGATGCAGGGCTACGACATCAACTTCCCGGAGGTCGCGCGGGAGTACTGCCGCCGCGGCGTCGACATCATCGTGTGCTCCGCACTGGTACCCGAGATGTTCGCCTACGTGGCGAACATGCGCCTGCCGGTCAGGGCCGTGGACGCCGAGTGCGTCGTGGCGTTCGCGTCCGGCATCGGCAACAACCTGTACGCCGGATTCGGCTACATGGGGCGCAGCCAGGTCCTGGCGGACCCGCTGTTCCTGGAGGCCGAGCGATTCGACTTCGTCGACGGCGACGAACGGATGGTGGACCTCGGCAAGGAGCCCGGCGTCGGAGTCGTCGAGGTCGACCTGGACCGTATGCGCCGCTACCGCACCAAAGCCACCCTGAGCGGCGACCTGCAGCCGGCGACGTACTGGCAGTCCTGACGAGAGTGAAGGCCCATGCGCGTACTGCTCATCTCCACCAACAAGATCCGGGTACCGCGGCCGGCGCTGCCCATCGGCATGGCCTACATCAGCGCCGCGCTCAAGCACGCCGGACACCAGGTCGACGTCCTCGACCTGCTCTGGGAGTCCCGGGAGCTCAAGGCGGTCCGGGAGAAGCTGACCACCGGGACCTACGACGTGGTCGGCATCGCTGTGCGCAACCTGGACAACCTGACGTTCATCGACCCGGTCTTCTTCGGCCCCATGACCGAGAAGATCGTCCAGTGCGTGCGCAAGTACACCAACGCCACCGTCGTCCTCGGCGGCTCCGGCTTCTCGGTCGAGCCGCTGTCGTTCTTCGAGTACGCCCAGCCGGACTACGGCATCGCCGGTGAGGGCGAGGCCGGAATCGTCCAGCTGCTGGACTACCTGGAGTCCGGCGGGCGGCCGGAGTCGATATCGGGGCTCTGCTACCTCGACGACAACGGCAAGTTCTGCCAGAACCAGTCGAGTCAGGCGTTCGACCTGGGCGCGCTCGAACCCGACCGGTCCGTGTACGACCCCCGGTACTTCGAGGAGGGCGTCTCGGCGGCCTCCGACCTCACCCGCGACCACCAGCCGGCCATCGAGACCCTGCAGACCAAACGGGGCTGCAAGCTGTTCTGCTCCTACTGCATCATCCGCAAGACCGAGGGCAAGGGCGACCGGTTCAAGGAACCGGCCGAGGTCGTCGGCGAGATCCAGCGGGCGATGGCGGAGAACCCGGCCGTGCGGGAGTTCGAGATCGTCGACGCGACCTTCAACTACCCGATGGAGTACGCGGCCGAGGTGTGCGAGGAGATGATCCGCGCCAAGCTCGACGTGCCCTGGTACTGCCAGCTGACGCCCAACGCGATCACACCGGAGTTCGTCAAGCTGCTGCACGCGGCCGGCTGCATCCGGGTGGACCTCGGCACCGACGCCCTCACCGACGAGGCCCTGGCGGACCTGATGAAGGGCTTCGACATGGCCCGCGTCCTCGAGATCGACCGCCTCTTCACGGCCAGCCCGATCGAACACACCCACTGCGTGTTCCTCGGCGGGCCGGGGGAGACCCCGCAGGCACTGAGGGAGTCGATCCGCTTCACCGAGCGGTACCTGAACCCGGCCCAGATCTACGCCAACCTCGGCATCCGGATCCTCAGCGGCACCAAGCTGCAGCGCCAGGCCGTCAAGGCCGGCATCCTGCGGGAGGGCCAGGGCACGTTCGTCCCCGCCTTCTACGTGGAGCCGGCGATTCTCGCCGACCGGGACACGCTCGACTTCGTCCGCGACGCCTACCTGAGCCACAAGAACTGGTACCTGTGGTGGGGCCTGGGCGGGCAGAACCTGACGGACCGTTCGACGGAAACCGTTCAGGCCGTCGCCGACATGCACCAGGAATACGAGTACGTCATGCAAGGCAAGCCCCGGCTGGAACGCGCGCCGAAGCCGACCGCCCAGCCGCTCAAACTCACGATCGGCACCAAGTGATCAATGTTCCAACCGCCGCGCACGAGCTGTCGAAGACCCTCGCGGCCAAGGCCGACCCGGACTTCGCGGTGCGCATGCAGCGCTACTTCCCGCACGAGATCCGGGCCCTCGGGGTGGGCAACGCCGCGGTCGTCGAGATCGCGACCGACTGGTTCCGGGACCGGCGCGACACTCCCGCGGCGACCCGGCTGCTCCTCGCCGAGGAGCTGCTGGCGCACGCCGAGTACCACGAGGAGGTGCTTCTGGGCTTCGCGGTCCTGCACAAGGTCGCCAGGACCGGACTGGGCGAGGAGTTGCTGGACCGCTGCCGGCACTGGCTGGAGACGTATGTGTCCAACTGGGCTCAGTGCGACGACATGTGCCTGAAGCTGCTCTACCCGTTCTTCCTCGGGCACCTGGAGCTGATCCCACGGACCCGGAGCTGGGCCGAGTCCGCCTCCCCGTGGGCCAGACGCGCCGCGAACGTGGCCGTCGTGAAGTTCGTCCGGCGCACAGTGGGCCGTACGGTCTTCGAACTGCCGCTGTCGCACGTCCTCGACAACTGCGTCCGGCTGATGCACGACGACGACACCTATGTGCAGAAGGGCTCGGGCTGGCTGCTCAAGGTCACCGCCGAGGTCCACCCCGACGAGGTGGCCGAGTTCCTGCGCACCTGGCACACCGAGATGCCCCGCGACACGTTCCGGTACGCGGTGGAGAAGATGGACCCGCCGCTGCGCCGGTCCTTGATGGCACTGGGACAGGGGTGACGCGATGAACGAGTCCGGCCGCTACGCCCACCGGCGGGGCATCCACTGCGAGTCGGCCTGCCAATGCGCCGTCCTCGCGGCCGGTGGCTACGACGTCGACGAGGAGATCGTGTTCGGGCTGGACGGAGGCTTCGGCTTCTCGTTCTTCCCGGCGAACGGCAACGCGCCGGACATCGTCGTCGGCAAACAGGCGATCATGCCGCTCCGGGCGGCCCGGCTGATGGGCGTCGAGGTCGCCGCGCACACGCCGAAGTCCGGTGACGGCCTGGCCAGGCTGCTCGCATCGGCACCCGCCGTCATCACCCGGGTGGACCTCGGCATGCTCCCGTACTGGGGTCTGGAGGGCCGAACCTCCTTCGGCGGATACTTCGTCAACGTGGTCCGCCCACTGGGCACCGACGCGTTCGAGGTGTCGGATCCGGCGTTCGACGAACCCGTCACCGTGAGCGCGGCCGAGCTGCAGGCGGCCCGGTCCAGCCGCAACTCGCCGCCACTGAACCCGGACTGGAAGGTGTACGTCCTCGGCGCGCCGCGGCGAACCCCACAGCTGGACCGCGTCGGCCCGGTGGCCGTGCGCACCCTGTGCCGCGAGGTGCTCAAGCCGGGCAGCCGGAACCTGGGCATCCCCGGGATGAAACTGCTGGCCACGACGGCGGCGTCCTGGCCGCAGTCCAAGCACGGCGAGGTCGAGGACGTGGACCTGTCCGGCCACGTGGTGCGGACCGACGCGCTGGCGCGTCAACTGCTGCACCTGGGGCGGCAGATCGAATCCTTCGGCACGGGCGGCGGGCTGTTCCGCCCGATGATCGGCCGCTACCTGACGAGGGTCGCCGAGAGCACCGGCGACACGCGCTACGCCGACGCGGCCGATCGGTTCCTCGACAGCGGCCGGCTCTGGTCGAACCTGGGATCCGCCCTGCTGGCAGCGGGGGCCGCCACCGCCCGCGACGATCTCAAGACGCTGGTGGACGCCGTGGCGGACACGGCCCGGTCCGCGATGGACGTCGAGAAGCGGGCGCTCACCGCGCTCACCACCCTGTAGACGCGAGGTCGACAGACATGCCCACCGAGGACGAGACCGTACTGCTCCAGGGCCCCCGACGCTGGAACGAGCACGCCCGCCGGCGCCGGGCGCAGGGCCCCTTCCGCCCCGACCTGCGCAAGGCGCGGCTGCACGGCGCCGACCTGCAGGGCGCCGAACTCGCCGACGCGGACTTCACGGACGCCGTGCTGACCGAGTCGTATCTGATGTCCGCGGACCTCAGGGGCGCGAATCTCGAAGGCGCCGATCTGTGCGAGGCGTACCTCATTCTGGCCGAGCTGAACGGCTGCCGCCTCGTGGGGGCGAACCTGGACGGCGCGGACCTCAGCGGTGCCGATCTGACCGGCGCGGTGCTCGACGCGGGTTTCCGGCGATCCACCGTGATCTCGGACTACCTCACGATCTGGCCATAGCGAAAGGAGCTCCTCATGATCGTTCTGGGCTACAACGGATTCGGCAAGTCTGCGGAAATCTTCGGACGCCTCTTTCGCGCCACCGGCATCGACCGCCACCTGCTGTACGGCCATGACTCGTCCGCCGCGCTCGTCATCGACGGGAAGCTGGTCGCCGCCGTCGAGGAGGAACGGCTCAACCGGGAGAAGAAGACGTCGAGCTTCCCGGTCAACGCGATGCGCTGGTGCCTGGATTCGGCCGGCATAACCTTCGACGACGTCGACACGTTCGCCTTCTCCTGGCAGTTCTCGCAGGACGTGCTGAACAAGATGATCACCGAGATCACCGAAGACCGCGAGGCGTCCGTCGAGCAGAAGTTCGCGCGGTTGCGGCGTCTGGCGGAGACCCATGAGGCGATGTTCAGCGAGGCCGCGACCCAGGCGGACTTCCTCGAGTACACGGGCCATCGGCTGAGCCCCGAGAAGCTCGTCCGGGTCCCGCATCACATCGCGCATCTGATGACCGGATACCACCTGTCGGGTGGCTCGGACGCGGCCTTCCTGGTCAGCGACGGTCGCGCCGAATGGCTGTCGGCGATCATGGGGGAGGTGCGCGACGGCGAGGTGAAGATCTTCGACGACATGACCATCGACTCGCGGCACTCCCTGGCGATGCTCTTCTCCGTGGTGACGCGCTACCTCGGATTCGTCCCGAACAACGACGAGTACAAGGTGATGGGATTGGCCGGCTACGGCCCGCCGCCCGAGCCGAACCCGTTCCTGGAGCACGTGGTCGAGATGTGCCCCGACGGTACGTACAGGATTCCCTATCCGGCGAACGCCGTACCCGCCTACTACGAGCTTTTCGACCGCATCTTCGGCGGCAGCGCCGAGGACCGGGAGGAGTTCGACTACCGGGTCCGCGTGGCCAGTGCGGCCCAGCACATGCTGGAGACCGTGACCGCCGGCCAGATCCGGACGCTGGAAGCCCGGAGCGACCTGCCGCGCGTGATCTTCGAGGGCGGACTCGCCCTGAACTGCGTCAACAACAGCAAACTGCTGGAGTGTTCACGCTTCACCCAGATGGATGTCAGCTTCGGTGCCAGCGACGTCGGCGTGGCCATCGGCGCGGCGCTGTTCGCCAGTGGCCAGGCGGGCACACCGCCCCGGGTCGACACCTCGCCCTACCTGGGCCCGAGCTACGACGGCCAGGAGATCCAGACGGCCCTCCAGCAGTACGCCGACCAGGTCGTCTGGCGAGAGCTGGACCCCGCGGACGTGCCCCGGGAGGCCGCCACCCTGATGCAGGAGCGCTGCGTCATCGGATGGTTCCAGGGGCGTATGGAGTACGGTCCGCGCGCCCTGGGCAACCGCAGCATCCTGGCCAACCCCAAGTTCCCCGACATCAAGGACATCATCAACGAACGCATCAAGCACCGCGAGCAGTTCCGGCCCTTCGCCCCCGTGGTCCTGGAGCACCTGGCGCCCGAGGTCTTCGAGCTCGGCAAGAAGACGTCCTCGCCGTACATGACCTTCGTGGTTCCGGTGCGGCCCGAGTACCAGGAAAAGATCCAGGGCGCCTGCCACGTCGACGCCACCTCACGGATCCAGACGGTCACCGAGCAGAGCAACCCCCTGCTCGCCCGGCTGCTGAGGGAGTTCACCGAGCTGACCGGGATTCCCTGCCTGATCAACACCTCGTTCAACGTCGCCGGCGAACCCATCGTCTGCTCGCCGACGGATGCCCTGTCCTGCTTCCTCAAGACCGAGATGGATCATCTGTTCCTCGGTAACTTCCTCGTTTCGCGAATCTGAACGAGTGAAGACCTCCCTGATTCCGGCGTCCGCAATCGCACTTCAGGGGCTTGCGCTACGCTCTACGCGAAGGAAGGGAGACGAGAACAAGTGTCGCTTTTAGAAGAAGATCCGTACGTCGGCAATCATTGCGAGTCGACCACCCTCGTGAATCTCTTGCGGCAGCGAGAGGTCGACTTGTCGGAATCGCTCATCTTCGGACTCGCCGGTGGTTTGTCGTTCATCTACTGGCGGACGAAGCAGATGCCGACCCCGTTCATCGGTGGCCGGATCAAGCCCGACACGCTGACGGAGAATCTCGCGACTGCGCTGAAACTGCGCCTGTCCGTACATGAGACGTCGTCGGTGAAGCGGGCGAAGGAACATCTGCTGGCCGAGCTTGAATCCGGAACCATCGTCGGGCTCAAGCTCGACCGCTACTTCCTCGACTACTCCACCGACGACTTCCGGTTCGCGGCCCACTATGTCGCCTGCGTCGGCCATGACGACGACCGTTTCGCACTGGTCGAAACCCGGCCGCTCGGCCTGCAATGGGGCTCCGGGGAATCCCTCGCGAAAGCGCGGAACGCCCGGGGGCCGATGAGTTCCCGCAATCGTGCCTTCACCCTCGATCTCCCGAAGGGCGGCCTTCCCGATCTGGGGAAAGCCGCACGCAAGGGCATCAAGAAGTCGGCGGAAGAATTTCTGAACCCGCCGATCTCCAACTTCGGATACAAGGGCATGCACAAAGTCGCGGACCTCATGCCGCAATGGCTCGACGACCTCGACTCGCCCGCCGACAGCCTTCCCGAGATCTGCACGATCATGGAGGACGCAGGCACCGGCGGCGGCCTGTTCCGCACGATGTGGGCGGAGTTCCTCGCGGAGACCGCCGAGATCACCGGCACCGGCGAGTACCAGGAGGTCTCGGACGCGTACCGCGAGGTCTCGAAGAAGTGGACCGAGGTAGCCGGCCTCCTGAACGAGGCGGGAGTCGCGTCGTCACGGGAATCCCTCCACAGCGCGTCAAAACTCGTACACGAGGCCGCGGACAAGGAACAGCACCTGATGCAGCGCCTTCTGGAGTTGTCGAGCTGACCCGGGGACGCCGTCGTCGAGCGGGAGGATGGTGAGGGCGAGACACCAAGGGTGCGGGACAAGAGAGGGCCGAGCGGATCTCCGTCGTACCCGACGACCAGATGTTCCGCGGCCACGGGCCCCCGGCTGAGTTCCACGAGCCGGGCCAGGGCCGTCGCCGCGGACGGCATTCGGACCGGGTCGAGACCAAGAGCCCGGGCCCCACGGTCCCTTCGCCTGTCGAAGTCGGGTACGTCGTCCCGGTACTCGTCGGCGACGGCCCGGGCGCTCCCGTCCGTCCGCCCGGGAGCGTCCCGCCACCCTGGCGCCACGAGGGACAGCCGCACCAACTCCCGCAGCCCGCGCGCGAAGATGGCTCCGTGCGTCGGGGGAGGGTCCGGCGGCGCGACGGCAGGGCAGGATGCGGCGGCATGGAGGAACCACGGAGAGGGTGCAAACGCCGGACGGGTGGGTACTTGCGTGCGGCGGCCCTTCGGCATCGGGGGGCTGGGTGGTGCGAGTGTGCGGAGTGGGGAGATCGTCGTGGCATTGTGCGAGGTGCGGGACACCCGGGCTGTTCGGGGCTGTGCCCGGATCCTGGCGGGCCGCTACCGTCTGGACGCGTTGATCGGTTCGGGTGGGGCGGCCGACGTGCACCGGGGGTTCGACCTGCGACTGCGGCGGCCGGTCGCGGTGAAGATGTTCCGCCCCGGCACCGGCTTCGACACGGAGGAGATCTTCCGCAGCGAGGCCGAGATCCTCGCCCGATTGCAGCATCCGGGACTGGTGACCGCTTTCGACGCCGGACACCACGACGGCGACGCCTTCCTGGTCATGCAGCTGATCGACGGACGCACCCTGAAGTCCCGCATCGCCGAGGGGCCCCTGTCGTGCGAAGCGGCGGCGGCGCTCGGTGCCGGATTGGCCGAAGCGCTGGCTCACACCCACGAGGTGGGGATCGTCCACCGGGACGTCAAACCGTCCAACATCATTCTCGACTCCTCAGGCCGCCCCCATCTCACGGACTTCGGCATCTCCCGGCTCCTGGACGCGACCACGCGCACCGCCACCGAAACCATGACCGGCACCGCGGCCTACCTCTCTCCCGAACAGGTGCTGGGCCGACCGGTGGGCCGGCCCGCCGACGTCTACGCCCTCGGCCTGGTCCTCCTCGAATGCCTCACCGGCCGACTCGAGTACGACGGCGGCCCTCTCGAGGCCGCCATAGCGCGCCTCCACCGCCCGCCGGTCCTCCCGGATTCCCTGTCCGACGGTTTCGCCGGCCTGCTGCGGGACATGACCAGCCTGGAGGAGCAGGAGCGCCCCACGGCCCGCGCGTGCGCCCGAGCCCTGACCCGTCTTGCCGGAACGAGTCCGGCAAACCCTGTCGCGTCCGTGGCCCGGCCGGCGCTCAGCGCCGTGCCTCCCACGACCGCGGATTCCGCCGACCGCACACACCGGAGCTTGTCGCCGGCCGCGAAGGCGCCCGCTGCCTCGCACGCCTCAGCAGGTCTCCGTCAGGACCTGCCCCGCTCCGCCTCCCTCCGCGGCCGCCTTCGAACCCGAGGGGCGGCGGCCGCGCTGGCCGCCCTCGCCGCCGCCGGCCTGGTGGTCACCGAGGGCTTTTCACACCAGGACACCACGGGTGAAGCGGCCCGGTCCGCCCCTGATCCGGTCGCCCCTTCCACGCGCCCGGGCACCACGGCTCACGACGACGACCGGCCTTCCGCCCCGGCCACCGGGCCTTCGCGCAGCCCCTCCGCCTCCGCTCAGCCGCTGCGGGACGCCGCACCAACGTTCCGTGAAAATCGGCCCGTTGACAGCTCACCGCCCACCACCCACCCCGTGGGCCAGGCAGTGGGGAAGGGCGGAGCAAAGGGCCACGACCAACGACCGGGGCACGCGCGCGTGAAGCAGAAGGGCAAGAAGCCCGTCTCACGCTGACGGACGTTCGCCGTGGTGGACGACGGTGACGTGCTGGTCGACCCCAGGAGCCTCGAGTTCGCCGACGCCGTCGCCGTCGCCGACGACGGCGACGGCCGGCGGGCGATGCTCGATGTGCTCGGAGTGGGAGCGCCCCACGGCCAGGCTTCGGTCGGCGACTACTGAATCAAGAATTCCAGCTCGGGCCGGTCCCAGGCCACGGCGGGCGGGTTCGCGGAGACGGTCCCGGTGGGGAGCGCGCCCACACTGCGGTAGAAGCCCTCGGCCGGGGGATGTGACACCACCCGGACACGGTCCAGGCCTGCCGCGCGCGCCTCGGACTTCATGTGCTCGACGAGCAGCCGCCCGATGCCACGGCCCTGCATCCCGTCCGCCACGAAGAGCAGGTCCAGTTCCGGCGGCACGAGGACCAACGAGTAGAAGCCAAGCACCCGGCCCGCGTCATCGGCGTCGACGGCCACGAACACCCGATGCGCCTCGACGTAGTCGGGCCCGACGCGGTAGCCCGCGACCATCGCCGCGTACTGTCCCTCGTAGGCACGCGAGCCGCGCACGAGCCGCGTGAGCCGCTTGACGTCTCGGGCGACCGCCCTGCGTATGACGATCTCGCCACGCATGGATGTACTGGGCACCTGCATACGGAGCATGTTACGCACCCCGGCGGGAGGGGGCGTTCCCGCTGCGCACCGGGCACATCGGGGCGATAAGCTACCGCTCGGTAATGTCCGGACGGTGATGCCAGGGTGCTGAGCGAAACAAGAGGGAGAACAAGAGGGAGGACGCAGATGTCCGACCTGGACTTCTACGCCCGCGTCGCCACCCGCGGCCACGTGTTGGGCCTGGGCATCGGCACGCAGCCCGCCGCATGGGAGGCCAAGCTCGGCACCGACTTCCTCGATGCCGAGGACGGAAGCCTGCTGCGCCGGGACTACGGGCTCGTGGAACTGTCCTTCCAGGAGGAGGCCGGAGCCTGGTCCTGCTTCGGGGTGAGTGTGCAGGTGCACCGCTTGCGGCGGGACACCGAGGCGTCCGTACCGGCGGGCCTGCGCGGAGCGTACGGCGTCTTCGCGCCCTCGACGCGCTTCGAGGACCTGGCCGCCGCGATCGCCGGGCTCGGCTGCTCGCTCCAACCCGAGCCGGACGAGGACGGCACGCCGGAAGACATGCGCCGCTACCGGGTGCCCGAGTCGGGCGTGAGGATCTTCGTCCGCGCGGAGGAACACGCCGGGAGGCAGGCGGGTGAGGTCTGGAGCCTCAGCGTGTCTCCCGCATGGTGGCGCGCCGCAGGCTGACCCGAGTCCGCCGCGCGCCGCAGCCGGTCAGGCCGGATCTGCTGTGCGCAAGGCCCGCTTCAGCCACGCCAACTCCTCGGTCGCGTCGGGCGACGCGCCCTGCCCGCGCACCCGGGCGACGAGCGTGCGGTAGCGCTCCGCTCCTGCCGCGGTCCCGGCCTCCAAGCTGCGCAGTACGGCGGCCCGGTCGGCGTCTCCGAACAGCTCGGACAACATGCCGGCCGCCTCCGGACCGTCGGGGGCGACCCCGCGCCTTCGGGCTGCCGCGACGGTCTGCACGACCAGCCGGGCCCACCAGATGGACGCCCCGGGAGGACGACCCTGCCCCGGTACGGGCGTGTTGAGCTCCATCCAGGTGCGCAGCCGGGCGCGGAAGCCGGGGTCCCGCACCAGCTCGGCCAGTTCGATCCAGGCGTCCACCTGCTCGGGGGTCGGATCGTCGGGCAGGTCGACGCTGTAGGCGCGGAGGCGGTCGCGCACGCGCGGCTCGACGTCGAGACCGCCGAACACCTCCTCCTTGAACTCGTCGACGACCTGCTTGCGTTCGGCGGCCGAAAGCCGCGCCAACCGGTTCATCAGTGCGGTCTCCTCGGCGGTGGAACCACGTGTCGCCACGGTGGACAGGACGGCCCGGCTCACCTTCAGGGAGCGGATCTGCGCGTCGAGCGCCGCCACATGCGCGTCGGCGACCTCCGCGACCGTGGTCCGGCCGCTCAGCACCCGGCACACCTCGTCGAGCCCGAGGCCCAGCTCCCGAAGGGTGCGGACCAGCTCGACGCGGGCCACGGACCCGGCGTCGTACAGCCGGTAGCCGCTCGCGGAGCGGGCCACGGGAGGCACCGCTCCCTCGTCCGACCAGAAGCGCAGGGTGCGCACCGAAAGTCCGGTGCGGCGCGCGAGCCGGCCGATGGTGAGCACGTCGGGGTGTTCGTCATCCATGGGGAAACCCTGGACCTTCCAGTCGCCGGAGACTCAAGCGCCTCGCGAGCGAGAAGGCGGTGATCTCACCGCACACGCCGATAAACCGCATTCAACAAATTGTCACTGCTTCGAGGTAAGCATCTCGTCTCCCCGGTGGATACGGCCCACCCAGTGGATAGCTTCTGCAGGTGGGCGGATCCGCGTGGTTCCTCCCGCTAGTTGCCCACCCCTCCCTAGTCTCCCGGTCGGCGCACCCGTGTGCGTCGGGCGCCCCGTTGTGCGAGGAGAACCACCTCCGATGACCGTCGACAGCATCCCGGAAGCCGAGACCATCCGCGCCGCGCCGCAGCAGTCCCTGAGCACCGCCGCCGCCCGCAACCTCGCCACCACCACCAAGTCCGTCCCGCAGATGCAGGAGATCACCTCCCGCTGGCTGCTGCGGATGCTGCCCTGGGTCGAGGCCGACGGCGGCGCCTACCGGGTCAACCGGCGGCTGCGACACACCGTCGGCGACGGGTGCATCGAGTTCGTCCAGGAGGGCGCCACGGTCCGCGTGATCCCCAGGGAACTCGGCGAACTCGCCCTGCTGCGCGGGTTCGAGGACACGGACGTCCTCACCGCACTCGCCGACCGCTGCACACAGCACGACTTCGCGGCCGGCGACGTCCTCGCCGAGCGCGGCGGTCCCGCGGACCGGATCCACCTGATCGCCCACGGCCGGCTCAGCCAGACCTCCGAGGGCAAGTACGGCGGCGAGATCGCCCTCGGGGTGCTCGCGGACGGTGACCGCTTCGGTGAGAACGCCCTGCTGGACCCCGACGCCCGCCACGAGAGCACGGTCACCGCCCAGACCTCCGGCACCCTTCTCACCCTCTCCCGCGCCGACTTCGCCGCCGTCCAGGCCTCCGCGCCCATCCTGCAGGCTCACGTCGACACCTACCGCTCCCGCGCGCGCCACCGGCAGAACAAGCACGGCGAGGCCGAGATCGCGATGTCGGCAGGCCATGTCGGCGAGGCGGACCTGCCGGGCACCTTCGTCGACTACGAACTCGAGCCGCGCGAATACGAACTCTCCGTGGCCCAGACCGTTCTGAGGATCCACTCGAGGGTCGCCGACCTCTACAACGGTCCGATGAACCAGACGGAGGAGCAACTCAGGCTCACCGTCGAGGCCTTGCGGGAGCGTCAGGAACACGAGCTGATCAACAACCGCGAGTTCGGGCTGCTGCACAATGCCGACTTCAAGCAGCGCATCCAGCCCCACTCCGGCCCGCCCACCCCGGACGACATGGACAATCTGCTCTGCCGCCGACGCGGCACCAAGATGTTCCTCGCCCACCCCAGGACCATCGCCGCGATCGGACGTGGCTTCAACGCCTGCGGCCTCTACCCCGACCACGTCGACCTCGGCGGACAGTCCGTCCCCGCCTGGCGCGGGGTCCCCATCCTGCCCTGCAACAAGATCCCCATCAGCAAGGAGCAGACCAGCTCCATCATCGCGATGCGCACCGGCGAGAAGAACCAGGGCGTCATCGGCCTGCGCAAGACCGGGCTGCAGGACGAGTACGAACCGGGTCTTGCCGTGCGGTACATGGGCATCAACGAACAGGCGATCATCTCCTACCTCGTCACCACCTACTACTCCGCCGCGGTGCTCCTGCCCGACGCACTCGGCGTGATGGAGAACGTCCAGATCGCCCCCAGGCCTCACTGAAGCCCTGATCCGCGTGCCAGGTCCACCTCCGGTCACCTCCGCGCGCAACGGAGCGCCCACCCCACCGCAGCAAGGAGCCGCCGATGCCCGACTCCGGGCCCCTCGGATCATCACCCCCTGAGCAGCAACCGACGCCGCCCGCAACCGTGCCGGACGCGGCCATGCCGGTGGTGCACCATGCTCCCGTCCCGCCGACGGCCCTGCGGTTCCTCGCCGCACTGCACCCGCCGGTCCCGATCTCCAGCCCGCCACCGCCCCCCGCGGCCGTCTCCGCCGTACCGGACACGCCTGTCGCCACAGCTGCCGCCTCGGCCGTACCGGACACGCCTGTCGCGACCGCGACCGCGGCCGGCTCCGCCCTCCAGCGGATCCTGCGCGGACCGACCGGACCGGGCACGTCGTCGCTCTCCTTGGCCCGCAGGCACCAGCCCCCGGTACCGGACCAGGCG